>DASWVA010000053.1:0-5835 GCA_036401415.1 Streptosporangiaceae bacterium | reverse complement strand
GCGTGCTTGAGGCTGGTCAGCGGGGCCGCGCCGGTGCCGCCGTCGTGCCCGGAGATCAGCACCACGTCGGCGTGGGCCTTGGAGACGCCGGCCGCGACCGTGCCCACCCCGACCTCGGAGACCAGCTTCACGTGCACCCGGGCGGCCGGGTTGGCGTTCTTCAGGTCGTGGATGAGCTGGGCCAGGTCCTCGATCGAGTAGATGTCGTGGTGCGGCGGCGGCGAGATCAGGCCGACGCCGGGGGTGGAGTGCCGGGTCCTGGCGATCCACGGGTACACCTTGTGCCCGGGCAGCTGGCCGCCCTCGCCCGGCTTGGCCCCCTGAGCCATCTTGATCTGCAGGTCGTCCGCGTTGACCAGATAGTGGCTGGTCACCCCGAACCGGCCACTGGCCACCTGCTTGACCGCGGACCGGCGCAGGTCACCGGAGGCGTCGCGGCTGAAGCGGTCGGCGTCCTCGCCGCCCTCGCCGGTGTTGGACCGGCCGCCGAGCCGGTTCATGGCGATGGCCAGGGTCTCGTGGGCCTCGGCCGAGATCGAGCCGTACGACATCGCCCCGGTGGAGAACCGGCGGACGATGCTGGACACCGGCTCGACCTCCTCGACCGGGATGGGCTCGCGGACCCGGGGTGCGTCCACGCCGCGGAGCCGCATCAGGCCGCGCAGCGTCATCAGCCGGGCCGCCTGGTCATCGACCAGGGAGGTGTACTCCTTGAAGATCTCGTACCGGCGGGTGCGGGTGGCGTGCTGCAGCTTGAACACGGTCTGCGGGTTGAACAGGTGCGCCTCGCCCTCGCGGCGCCACTGGTACTCCCCGCCGACCTCCAGCCGCCGGTGCGCGGGCTGGTTGCCGCCGGCCGGGAACGCCCGGGCCATCCGGCCCGCCGCCTCGGTGGCCAGCACGTCGAACCCGACCCCGCCCAGGCGGGAGGTGGTGCCGGCGAAACAGGTGGCGATGACCTCCTCGCCGATGCCGACCGCCTCGAAGATCTGCGCTCCGGTGTAGGACGCAACCGTGGAGACGCCCATCTTGGACATGATCTTGAGCAGGCCCTTGTTCAGCGCCCTGATCAGGCTGCTGGCCGCCTGCTCCTCGGTGATGCCCTCCAGCACCCCGCGCCGCGCCATGTCCTGGACGGTCTCGACGGCCAGGTACGGGTCGACGGCGGAGGCGCCGAAACCGATGAGCAGGGCGATGTGGTGGCTCTCGCGGGCGTCACCGGACTCGACCAGCAGGCCCACCTGGGTGCGGGTCTTCTCCCGGATCAGGTGGTGGTGCACGGCCCCGGTCAGCAGCAGCGACGGGATAGGGGCCAGCTCCGGGCGGGGCGGGGTGGGATCGCCGTCGCGGGACACACCCCGGTCGGACAGGACCAGGATGCGGGCGCCGTCCCTGATCGCGGCCGAGACCTCGGTACAGATCTCGGTGAGCCGCTGGCGAAGCGCGTCGCCGCCGCCGGCCACCGGGTACCGGCCGTCGACCACGGCGGCCTTGAACCCGGACAGGTCGCCGTCGGAATTGACGTGAATGATCTTGGCCAGGTCACTGTCGCTGATCACCGGGTAGGGCAGCACCACCTGGCGGCAGGACGCCGGGGCCGGCTCGAACAGGTTCCGCTCCGGGCCAGTGGTGCTGGCCAGCGAGGTGATCAGCTCTTCCCGGATGGCGTCCAGCGGCGGGTTCGTCACCTGGGCGAACATCTGCGTGAAGTAGTCGAAGACCAGCCGGGGGCGGCTGGACAGGACCGCCACCGGGGTATCGGTGCCCATGGACCCGATCGGCTCGGCACCGCTGCGGGCCATCGGGGACAAGATGACCCGCAGCTCCTCTTCGGTGTAGCCGGACATCTGCTGGCGGATGACCAGCTCGCCCGGTCCGGGCAGCCACCGGTCGCGGGGCGGCAGGTCGTTCAGGTGGACCTGACCCGCATGCAGCAGCTCCTCGTAGGGATACTCCTGCGCCAGCGCCGCCTTGACCTCTTCGTCCTCCACGAGCCGGCCGGCGCCGGTGTCGGCCAGGAAGATCTTGCCCGGCTGCAGGCGGCCCTTGCGGATCACCGAGGCCGGGTCGATGTCCAGCACACCGACCTCGCTGGCCAGGATGACCAGTCCGTCGCGGGTGACCCAGTAGCGGCCGGGCCGCAGCCCGTTGCGGTCGAGCACCGCGCCGATCACCGTGCCGTCGGTGAACGCGATCAGCGCCGGGCCGTCCCAGGGCTCCATCATGGCCGCGTGGAACTGGTAGAAGGCCCGCCGGGCGGGGTCCATCTCCTCGTGGTTCTCCCACGGCTCGGGAATCATCATCAGCACCGCGTGCGGCAGCGAGCGCCCGCCCAGGTGCAGCAGTTCCAGGCACTCGTCGAAGCTGGCCGAGTCGCTGCCGCGGGCGTCCAGGATCGGGAACAGCCGGTCCAGGCCGCGGCCGTCGGCGCTGTCGGGGATCAGGCTGGTGGACAGCATGGCCTCCCGGGCCCGCATCCAGTTCCGGTTGCCGCGAATTGTGTTGATCTCGCCGTTGTGGGCGATGTAACGGTACGGGTGGGCCAGCGGCCAGGACGGGAAGGTGTTGGTCGAGAACCGGGAGTGCACCAGGGCCAGCGCCGAACGGTAACGCTCATCCGACAGGTCCGGGAAGAACGGCTCGACCTGCGGCGCCGCCAGCATGCCCTTGTAGACGATGGTCCGCGGCGACAGGCTGGCGAAGTAGGTGCCGGTCTCGTGCTCGGCCCGCTTGCGCAGGCAGAAGGCCATCCGCTCGAGCTCGATGCCGCGCTGGCGGCCACGGCCGGCCACGAACAGCTGAGCCAGGTGCGGCAGCACCGAGCGCGCGGCGCGGCCGCAGACATCGGGATCGAAGGGAACGTCCCGCCAGCCCAGCACGGTCAGGCCCTCGGCCGCGGCCAGCTCGGCGATGACGGCCATGGCCCGCTCGCGCTCGGACAGGTCGGGCTCTTCTTCCCGGGCCCCCTCTTCCTGCACGGCGACGGCCGCGGGCAGGAAGGCCAGCCCGGCCGCGTACGACCCGGCCGGCGGCAGGCCGAAGTCACAGACCTCACGGAAGAAGGCGTCCGGGATCTGGGTCGTGATACCCGCGCCGTCCCCGGTGCCCGGGTCGCCGCCCTCGGCGCCGCGGTGCTCCAGATTGCACAGGGCGGTGAGGGCTTTGGACACCACATCGTGCCCGGGTTTGCCGGTCAGATCGGCGATGAATGCGACGCCGCACGCGTCGTGCTCGAAACTGCTGTCGTACAGACCCGCAGTCTGGCTCGCGTTCTGGTCCCTGCCGGCAGGCGCCATCCAAAACTCCTGTCGTCGTCTCGTCTGCGTTCGAATGTTTCGGTCGGGACGACGCTGGCCCTGCCGCGACGGCCACCGGAGCGGCTCGCTGGCTACGCGAAAGTTACGCCTACATTACATGACCGGACGAATCCGGCCCAAGCTCTGCTGGCGCTGAATCTTCCCTGGTTCATCTGGGTTCCCACCAGCCAAGTCTCTCAACCCTGGGAACCACTGGTTAACGGGAGCGTACCGGGGAGGTAAACCGTAACAGCCCGGTGTCAGGAGGTCGACGGGGCACCGGAGGCGCTGCCCGCGGGCTGGCTGGTGCCGCTGGGCACCGGGGGCACGATGGTGTCCGGGCCGTGCCGGTGGCGGGTCCGGTACAGGTAGGCCGCGGAGCCGAGGACGGTCACGACCTCTGCCCACTGGTCGACGCGCAGGCCGGCCAGCCGCGGCGCCGGGCTGATCAGCAGGGACTCCGCCGCGCACAGACCCGCGAAAGTCAGCGCCAGCTGCAGAGCGAAAGCCCGCTCGCCCACCAGCGCGAACCGCCGCGCCGCCCACGCCACCGCGCACCCGGCCGCTACGCACCACAACGTCTGGTACCCGAAGACGGGCGAAAACGTGGCGAAGTTCTCATAGCCGGGGAGCCGGTGCGCAGGCGCGATCCCGACCGCCCACGGCAGGCCGGAGGGCCGGCCGTAGGTGCCCTGGCTGAACCAGCCGCCGAGATAGGCCACGGCGGCCCCGAACGCGGTCGCCGGGGCGGCGGCGCCGGCGACCGGGCCCAGCCGGACCCCGGCCCGGCGGCAGGCGATCCACGCGCCGATCGCGCCGAGGCCGATCGCGCCGGGCACGCCGATCGCGCCGTCGGTGGCCCGGGCCATGGACCACACGTGCGGGTAGGAGGGGACCAGGTGCCGGGCCACGTCCACCGTCCTGCCCAGCAGGGCCCCGATCAGGCCCGACGGCACCGCCCAGGCCGCCACGTCCGGGACCAGGCCGGCCTGGCCACCGGCCTGGGTGTAGCGGCGGGCGGTCAGCCAGACCGCACCGATGATGCCGAGCACGATGCACAGCGCGTAAGCCCGCAGCGGGACAGGCCCGAGGTGCCACTCGCCCCGGGCCGGACTCGGCAGGAACGCGGCCGGCATGCGCCCGGGGTCAGCTCGGGACCGGCCGGGCAGGGGCGGCCCGGACCCCGGCGGCCAGGTCGGCGGCCAGGTCGCGGATTGCGGCCACGCCGTCGTCCAGGCTGGGGGCGGACAGCAGTCGCTGCACAAACGCTGAGCCGACGATCACCCCGTCGGCGAAGCCGGCCACCTCGGCGGCCTGGCGGCCGTCGCGCACGCCCAGGCCCACCGCCACCGGCAGGGTGGTGTAGTCGCGAACCTTTGCGACCAGTCCGGCGGCGTGGTCGCTGACCAGCTCGCGGGTGCCGGTGATGCCCATCAGCGACGCCGCGTAGACGAAGCCGCGGCAGTGGGCGGTCACCGTCTCGATCCGCATCCGGGTCGAGCTCGGCGCGACCAGGAACACCCGGTCCAGGCCGTAGGTGTCGGACGCCGCGAGCCAGGGGCCGGCTTCTTCCGGTACCAGGTCCGGGGTGATGAGCCCCGCGCCGCCGGCCGCGGCCAGGTCGCGGGCAAAGGCTTCGACGCCGTAGTGGTCGAC
Organism: Streptosporangiaceae bacterium; assembly: GCA_036401415.1. Classification (GTDB taxonomy): domain Bacteria; phylum Actinomycetota; class Actinomycetes; order Streptosporangiales; family Streptosporangiaceae; genus Bog-532. The sequence goes on along the minus strand of DASWVA010000053.1, from coordinate 883 downwards.
CGGATTCCAGTAGGTCATGACCAGGGTGGGGACCCCGGCCGCGGCCACCGCCTCGACCGTGCGCAGGAGGTCAGACACCCGGAAACCGCTGGTCAGCGCGGCCTGCACCGCCTCCTGGATGACCGGCCCGTCCATGAGCGGGTCCGAGTAGGGCAGGCCGATCTCGACCACGTCCGCGCCGGCCTCAGCCATGGCCACCGCGGCCGTGATCGCGCCGTCCACGCTGGGGAAACCGGCCGGGAGGTACCCGACCAGCGCGGCGCGCCCACTGGCCGCGGCCTTCTCGAAGGCCTGGGCGACCGGGCTGGCCGGAGCGGTGCTCACAGCAGACCGAGCCGCTCGGAAACGGTCGCCACGTCCTTGTCCCCGCGGCCGGACAGGTTGACCAGCAGCAAGCCGTCCGGGCCCAGCTCGCGCCCGGCCTGCAGGGCCCCGGCCAGCGCATGCGCGGATTCCAGGGCCGGGATGATCCCCTCGGTGCGGCAGAGCATGCTGAACGCGTCCAGGGCCTGCTGGTCGGTGACCGGCCGGTAGCTGGCCCGGCCCGTCTCCCGCAGCCAGACGTGCTCCGGGCCGACGCCCGGGTAGTCCAGGCCCGCCGAGATGGAGTGCGTGGGCAGGGTCTGCCCGTCGTCGTCCTGCAGGAGGAAGGTGCGCATGCCGTGCAGTACGCCCGCGGACCCGGAGGTCAGGGTGGCGGCGTTACGGCCGGGTTCGGGGCCGTCCCCGCCCGCCTCACAGCCGATCAGCGGAACGCCGGCGTCGGGGATGAAGGCGTGGAAGATGCCGATGGCGTTGGAGCCGCCGCCCACACAGGCCACCACCGCGTCCGGTAGCCGGCCCGCCCGGGCCAGGAGCTGCTCCCGGGCCTCGACGCCGATGA
>DASWVA010000052.1:0-4290 GCA_036401415.1 Streptosporangiaceae bacterium | reverse complement strand
TTGCTGATGAAGCTGGGCGCCACCTCGGTGCTGTCCGTGCCGATCGCCGAGGGCGCCCGCGGCTACGGCGTCATCACGTTGTGCCGCCGGTCGGGGGAGAGCCCGTTTCAGATCGCGGACCTGGCTCTGGCCGAGGAACTGGGCAGCCAGCTCGCGGTGGCCATCCGGGTGGACCGGCTGTTCCGGCGGCGGTCCGAGGTGGCCGAGGCGCTCCAGGCCAGCCTGCTGCCGCGAGTGCTGCCGGACGTGCCCGGGATCGAGCTGGCTGCGGCCTACATGGGCGCTACCGAGGGGATGGACATCGGCGGCGACTTCTACGACGTGTACCGCACGCCGGACGGCTGGGGTATGGCCATCGGTGACGTGACCGGCAAGGGCGAGGAGGCGGCCGCGCTGACGGCCGCCGCCCGGTACGCCATCCGGGTCATCGCGCACTGGGAGCCGGACCCGGTCCGCGTTCTGCACCAGGCCAACGACGTGCTGCTGGCCACCGAGCCCGGCGGCCGGTTCGTCACGGCCAAGACCGCCCAGCTGTCCTGGCGCGGCGGCCTGCTGCACGTGGCTCTGGGCACGGCCGGCCACCCCGGGCCAGCGGTGATCCGCTCTGACGGCCGGGTCGAGATGACCGGCGGCGGCGGGCTGCCGCTGGGGCTGTTCCCCGAGGCCCAGCCCGGCCTGGAAGAGATCGACCTGGCCCCGGGCGACACCTTGTTCTTCTACACCGACGGCCTCACCGAGACGCGCAGCCCGGACATGCGGTACTTCGAGGAGCGGCTGGCCGACGAGCTGGTGAAGCTGGCCGGCCGGTCCGCCAGCGAGGTGGTCGCCGACATCCAGGCCCGGGCCGAGGCGTTCTCGGCCGGGGAGATGCGGGATGACCTGACCGTGCTGGCCCTGCGGGTGCTGGACCCGCCCACCGAGGGTGAACTGGTGGGCGGGCCGGGCGGCTGACGCGGCCGCCGTCAGGCCGGCGGCTCTTCGTACACGTCCTCGATCACCTCGGTGTCGCCGGGCGCGATCCGGCTCGGCGGGCCCGCGGCCGGGTCGGGCAGGTCGTCGTCGTAGCGGTCGGCGTTGTAGTTGTTGGCCCGCTCGGTGGCCATCTCCTCCGCCGGGGTCTTGGCGTGCGTGGCCACCTCGCCCGGGTCTGCTTCGGAAGCCGGGTCCTGCAGCCGGCCCACTTCGGGATCCGGCTGCAGGCTGGGCCGGTCCGGGATGCCGGCCTCCGCGTTCCCGCGGCCCGGGTTCTGCAGCACGTACGGGGGATAGGACCGCTGCTCCACCCGGCTGGTCCGGCCGGTCCGGGTCCGGCGTACGACCACCCGCCGGCCCAGCCATTCGTAGCCGCGCCTGGGCACCACCAGCCCGATGATGCCGACGATCATCACCACCAGGCCGAAGATGTGCAGGTTGAATACCGAGGTGTTGGCGGTGACCGCAAAAGTGAAAATAGCCCCGACGGCGATCCAGAACAGGCAGATGCCGGTCTTCATCTAGTTCCCCTCTCAGGAGAATGCGCAGGCCGCGCTCGCGCGCTCAGGGCTGGCCGGTGATAGGTGTACCCAAGATGCCCGGAAGAGTACCGAATTAACTCCGTTGGCAGGGTGCGGCTCGCACGCCCGGGGAAATTGCCGTTATCCGGGCAGGCCGGCGGTCTCGTTCTCGTCCGCCCCCAGCAGCTGATCCCGCAGGTAGCCGAGGGCCCGGGCCAGCAGCCGGGACACGTGCATCTGGGAGATACCCAGTCGCTCGCCGATCTCGGACTGGGTCAGGTTGCCGTAGAACCGCATGATGAGAATGCGCTGTTCCCGTGCGGGCAGGTCCTTCCAGTGGGCGCTGATGGCCTCCATGTCCAGGGTCTGCGCGACGTTCTTGTCGTCCGCGCCGAGCACATCGGCCAGCAGGGTCCCATCCTGGTCGCCGGACATCGGAGCATCCAGCGAGTAGGTGCGGAAGACCAGATCGGCCTGACGGGCCTCGCGCAGGTCGTCCGGCCCGATGCCGAGGTGCCCGGCGAGCTCCTGGTCGGTGGGGGTGTGCCCGAGCCGGTGGGTGAGGTCCTCGGTGGCCCCGCGTACCTGCAGCAGCAGCTCCTGGGCCGACCGGCGCACATGGACCTGCCAGCGCTTGTCCCGGAAGTGCCGCTTGATCTCACCACTGATGCACGGCTGCGCGTACCCGGCCAGGCTGACGCCGATGTCCGGATTGAAGTTGTTGATCGCCTTGAGCAGGCCCACGTACCCGACCTGCATGAGTTCTTCCGCGGACTCCGGACCGCTCTGGTACGGGCGGACGCAGGACCGGACCAGCCGCTGATAGCGGCCGATCAGGGTCTCACACGCCCGGGACCGCAGCTCGTCGTCGCGGGCCAGCCCGTGCATCAGGCGGAGCAGCTCGTTGTCTTCGAGCAGGCTCAGTTCTTCGTGCTGGGTGGTGGGCGGACATGCGGCCAGGCTCATCGCCACGGAGTCTCCAGGAAGTTGCGAACGGCACCTTCCTTGTACCAGCGTGTCCAGGTCTCAAACGCGGGTAGGGCGGTGGGCATGACCGAATCACAGGGGCCGTATGACGGCGAACGGACCAACCAGGGGCGCGACGAGCCGATCCCGGCCAGCCACGATGATGACCGGGGCGGCGAGAACAGCCCACTGCAGCACGTCCAGGAGGCTCAGCCCCAGGCTCAGGAGCCGGACACGGCCGGGCCGGGCCAGGCGGTGGCGGACATGTTGCCGTCCGGGCCTGCCCCGCAGGGCGACGTGCCCGACGCGCCGGCGGTCCAGCTGGCGGCGGCGGAGCAGCGGGGAGAAGATGATCAAGAAGAGCGGCCCGGCATGGTGCGCATCATCAGCAACGCCGTACCGGGTAAGCCCGACGGGGAAGTCGACACGCGGTCCTGACCGGCCGCGGCCGGGAAGGGCGCGGCGAGATGAGCAGCAGGGGGCCAGCGAGCGGGCGCGGGCGGACGCAGGGGTCTCAGCCGGACTGGCTTGAACCGGAGCTGGCCACGCTCACGCGGGACCGGTTCTCCGATCCGGCCTGGCTGTACGAGCGGAAACTGGACGGTGAGCGCTGCCTGGCGTTCCGGTCGGGGGACAGCGTCCGGCTGATGACGCGGAACCAGAAGGAGGTCGCGAGCAACTACCCCGAGATCGCGGGCGCACTGCGCGACCAGAGTGCCCGCGACTGCGTGGTGGACGGCGAGATCGTGGCCTTCCGGGGGGCCGAGACCAGCTTCGGGCTGCTCCAGCAGCGCATCCACGTCGCCCACCCCGGTGAGCAGCTGCTGCGCAAGGTACCGGTGTTCTATTACATCTTCGACGTCCTGTACGCGGGCGGCCAGGACGTGCGCCCGCGGCCGCTGCGGGAGCGCAAGGACTTGCTGGCCGCCCTGCTGTCGTTCGACGACCCGCTGCGGTTCACCGAGCACCGGGACGCCGAGGGCGAGGCCTACTACGCCGAGGCCTGCCAGCAGCGCTGGGAGGGGCTGATCGCCAAGCGCGCCGACGCTCCGTACCGGGCGGGCCGGAGCAAGGACTGGCTCAAGTTCAAGTGCGAGTCCAATCAGGAGTTCGTCATCGGCGGCTACACCGACCCGCAGCGTTCCCGGGTCGCGTTCGGTGCCCTGCTGCTCGGCTACTACGACCCGGACGGCCAGTTCGCCTACGCGGGCAAGGTGGGGACCGGCTTCGACACCCGGACCCTGCGCAGCCTGCTGGCCGAGCTGGAGAAGCTCGGGCAGGACCAGGCGCCGTTCGACCGCGGCGAACTGCCCCGGTCGGGCGTGCACTGGGTCCGGCCGGAGCTGGTGGCTCAGATCGGCTTCGCCGAGTGGACCCGGGATCTCCAGCTCCGCCACCCCCGCTTCCAGGGCCTGCGCCGTGACAAGGCCGCCTCCGAGGTCGTCCGGGAGGTCCCCCAGTAGTGGCACGAGGGCCCGTCTGACCAGGCTCACCTCCCGGTAGCAGCGGCCAGCTGCCCCTGCCCACCCGCCCCCGTTCTCCGTCCGTCCCGCTCATCCCGGCGCCTTCCGCACTTTATAATCGTGAGCCGAGGATAAGTTCGCACGGAGAACGTTGCGTCATGCGGCCGGGAAGGCGGAGACATGACCGTACTGCTCGCCATCGTCATGGTGGCCGCGCTGGGCACCTGGATTCCGCTGGCTCAGCTGCTGCCCGGAACACCGGAACGCTCACGGGTCGTTTACGCCGCCGTCGGCAATGCCGTCTTCGCCGGGGCCGCCCTGCTGGCCGAGGGCGCCCACCTGGTGGTCGGCTGGCGGACCTTCTGGCT
>DASWVA010000051.1:0-2134 GCA_036401415.1 Streptosporangiaceae bacterium | reverse complement strand
CGCGGCCGGCCTGCGGGCCGCGGGGGCCGGGGCGGTGGTCGTCTCGCTCGGGCCGGCCGGCCTGCACGCGGTCACCGCGGACGGCGACTGGCAGGCGGTCCCCCCGGCCGTCGAGGCCATCAACCCGACCGGGGCCGGGGACGCGGTGGTCGCGGGCCTGACCCTCGGGCTGGTCACCGGCCAGCCCTGGCCGGACCGGCTCCGGGACGCGGCCGCGCTCGGCACCGCGGCGGTGCTGGCTCCGGTGGCGGGCGAGTTCGGCCCGGGGGATTACCGCCGCGTGCGGGCGCAAGTGAGCGTCACTGCGAACGGAGGGGGCCGGTGAGCCGGTACCGGCGCTGGAACGAGTTGCTGGAGTTGCTGGCCACCGCGGGCCAGCTGCAGGTCGAAGACGCGGCCAAGGCCCTCGGGGTGTCCGCCGCCACGGTGCGGCGGGACTTCGACGAACTGGCCGGCCAGCAGATGCTGACCCGCATCCGCGGCGGCGCCGTCGCCCAGGGCGTCACCTATGACCTGCCGCTGCGGTACAAGAGCGAGAAACACCCGTCGGAGAAGCAGCGCATCGCCGCGGTGGCCGCCGCCCTGATCCGCCCGGGCCAGGTCGCCGGGCTGAACGGCGGCACCACCACCACCGAGGTGGCGCGGGCCCTGGCCGTGCGCCCCGACCTCAGCGACGGCACCCGCACGCCCGCGGTCACGGTGGTGACCAACGCCCTGAACATCGCCACCGAGCTGGCGGTCCGCCAGCACATCAAGATCGTGACCACCGGCGGCGTGGCGCGCCCCCAGTCCTATGAGCTGACCGGCCCGCTGGCCACCGGCGTGCTGGAGCAGGTCGCGCTGGACATCGCCTTCATCGGCGTCGACGGTATCGACGCCGTGGCCGGGGCGACCGCCCACCACGAGGGGGAGGCCAGCATCAACCAGCTGATGGCCGGCCAGGCGTCCCGGGTGGTCATCGTGGCCGACAGCTCCAAGGCCGGGCGCCGCGCGTTCGCCCGCATCTGCACCGCCCGGGAGATCGACGCCCTGGTCACCGACGCGGGCATCCTCCCCGACGAAGCCGCCCGCCTCCACGACGCCGGCGTCGAGGTCATCATCGCCTGAGCGCGCGCCGCGCTCAGCGGTAGGTGAAGGTGGCCCAGACGACCTTGCCCGCCGCGTCGGGGGTGGTGTAACCCCAGGTGTCGCTGAGGGCCCGGATGATGTGCAGGCCGCGGCCGGTCTCGGCGAACGAGCCGGGGACGCGGGGGACCGGGACGGCCTGGCTCGGGTCCGCGACCGCGCACAGGACCCAGGGGCCGGTCTGCCGCAGGCCCACCTGGATCGGTTGCCGCCGCGGCACGTCGCTGAGCTCGGGCCGCCGGGGCAGGCCGTGCCGCAGCGCGTTGGTCAGCAGTTCGGAGACCACCACGGCGACGTCGTCCAGGCGGGCGCCGGCGCCCCAGCGGTACAAGGTGGCCGCGGTGAACTCCCGGGCCGCACACACCAGCCGGGTGTCCGCCCCCAGCGCCCGCAGGGCGATCTCCGGCAGGCAGGACCAGCCGGGCGGGCCGGAGCCGGCCGCTGACCGCCACTCGCCGCTGGCCAGGTCGGTCATGGCCGTGGCCAGCGTGGCCCCCTCGGAGATCATCAATGCGGCCCCTGTACTCATCGTGGGTAGAAGGCGGGCTGCGGATACTGGTAGCCGCCCTGGCGCGCGGCCTCCCGGGCGGCCATGGTCAAGGCGTACGCCCGGTTCCAGAGCACCACCGGCTGCGTCGTCCGGAAACTGGCCGAACGCTGCTGGCACCGGGGGCACGTCAGCCGCCCCAGCGCGTCGATGCGCCAGCCCGCCGCGATGGCCCGGGCCCGCACGTCAGCCACCCCCAGGGCGTCCCGGTCGGCGTGCCACGAGATGCAACTGCCCGGCTGGAGCTCACACCACACCGTCGGGGTCCGCATTTCCTCGCCGATCAGCGCCCGGACCGGCGTCTCGACCGGGGCCTGTGGCTGTGGCCCGGCCGGCGCGAGCCTGCGCCGCCGCCCGGCCGGCGCCATCCGTGGCGGGCCGCCCGCGTCCGCTCCCGGCCTCCACGCCCCTGTCCCGGGCCCTCCGGGGACCGGCGCCCACGGCTCTCCGGCCGCGAAGGAC
>DASWVA010000050.1:0-3864 GCA_036401415.1 Streptosporangiaceae bacterium | reverse complement strand
CCGTCACCGAGCTGAGCTGGTCCCCGGTGCTGACCTCCAGCGGCAGCCCGTCCAGGGCCGCCAGCACCTTGGCCTGGGTCAGCGGCAGCTCCAGCCCGATCTCCGGCTCCCGGTGGATGGCGTGCCGCAGCTCGGCCAGCTCACCCGCGATCGCCGCGGCGTCGCCCCGCATCATCAGATCATCCGCTGGGCCGCGCCTGAAGGCAAGGCGCCGATGAACTCGGGCTCGGTCCAGCCGCGGTCGGTGTAAGCGGCCCGGAGCCGGGCCTGCACCTGGTCCACGTCGGCCTCGGGCACCAGGGCCAGCGCCGAACCGCCGAAGCCCCCGCCGGTCATGCGGGCGCCCAGGGCGCCGGCTTCTACCGCCACGTCCACCGCGACATCGGCTTCGGGCCAGGAGACCTCGAAGTCGTCGCGGAGCGAGCGGTGGGACTGGGTGAGCAGCGCGCCGACTTCGCTGAGGGCCCCGAAGTCACCTCCGCCGGACGCCCGGAGCAGGCCGGCCACCTCGCGGACCCGCAGGTTGTCGGTGACCACGTGCCGGGCCCGGCGGTGCAGCACCGGATCGTCCAGCCCCGCCAGCCCGCTCTCGCTGGTTATGGCGCGCAGCGAGGCCACGCCCAGCCGCTGAGCCGCCTCGACGCACTCGGCCTGGCGGCTGCCGTACTCGCCGTCGGCCAGCTCGTGCTTGGCCCGGGTGTCGATGACCAGCACCCGGACCCCGGCCCGGTCCGGCTTGAACGGCACCTGGCTGGACTCCAGTGACTCGCAATCCAGCAGCAGGGCGTGCTGGGCCCGGCACAGCAGCGACGCGGACTGGTCCATGATCCCGGACGGCACCCCCGCGAAGTCGTTCTCGGCCCGGCGGGCGATCGCGGCCAGCTCCGGCCGCGGCACGTCCGGCCGGGCGGCCGGGCCCTGGCCGCCGGTGGCCCACACGTCGAGCGAGTCCGGCGTGACCAGCTCGGTCAGGGCCAGCGCGACCGAGCACTCCAGTGCGGCGGAGGACGACAGGCCGGCCCCGTCGGGCACGCACGAGTCCATGGCCAGGCTGGCTCCGGGCACCGGGTGGCCGGCCGCCATCAGGGCCCAGGCCACCCCGGCCGGGTACCGTGCCCAGCCGGGCAGCTGGTCGCGGATCTCGCCGATTTCGGCCGGCTCGCCGCCGGGCCCGGGCCGCAGCCGGGCCAGCGGGATCTCCACGTTCGCGGCCGGGTTCCGCCGCGTGCGCAGGGCCAGCACGTCGTCCCGGCGCGGGGAGGCCGCCGCCACGATGCCCTGGCCCAGTGCGAACGGCAGCACGAACCCGCCGTTGTAGTCGGTGTGCTCACCGATGATGTTGACCCGCCCCGGCGCGAGCCAGACCCCCTGAGGACGGTGCCCGTAACAGGTGCGGAACCACCGGGCCGCCTGCTCCGCGACCTCGTTCCGGCCCGCGGCGGTGCCGCCCTCCGGGCCGGGGCTCATCGGGCGACCGTCCCGGACCCGGTGCCCCGCTGCGCGAATGTCCAGGCATCGCTCACCATCGTGCGCAGATCACGGGAGGCGGTCCAGCCCAGGTCGGCTCGGATGCGGGCGGACGAGGCGACCAGGACGGCGGGGTCTCCGCCGCGCCGCGGCGCGATCTGCGTCGGGATGTCCACGCCGGTCACCTCGCGGCAGACGTCGACGACCTGGCGGACCGAGTAGCCGGTCCCGTGGCCGAGGTTGTAGACGCGGTGCTGGCCCGGCTCGCAGCCGTCCAGCGCCAGCACGTGCGCCTCGGCCAGGTCGGTCACGTGGATGTAGTCCCGCAGGCAGGTCCCGTCCGGCGTCGGGTAGTCGTCCCCGAAGATCTTGACCGCGCCGCTGGTGCCGCCCAGGGCCGGCGGCCGCGCCATCATGAGCACGTTGGGGATCAGGTGGGTTTCGGGGGAGTGCCGCTCGCCGTACCACTGGCCGGTCCGGTCCTGGTGGGCCCCGGCCACGTTGAAGTAGCGCAGGCTCACCGCGCCGAAGCCGTACATCCGGGCGTACTCGTCCAGCGCGGTGTCCACCGCCACCTTGGATGCCCCGTACGGGCTGGTGGGCCGGGTCGGGTCGGTCTCCTCGATCGGGGTGCGCTCCGGCTCGCCGTAGGCCGCCGCGCTGGAGGAGAACACGATCCGGCGTACGCCGGTTTCGCGCATCGCCTCCAGCAGGGCCAGGCTGCCGCCCAGATTGTTCGACCAGTACCGGTCGGGGTGAGCCATCGACTCACCGACCAGGGACTTGGCCGCGAAGTGCAGCACCGCGTCGGTGCCCTCGGCCAGCACCCGGGCCGCGTCGTCGCGCAGCGTGCCCTGCACGAAAGTGGCCTTCGGCGGCACCGCGTCCGCGTGCCCGGTGGACAGGTCGTCGAGGATCGTCACCTCGTGACCCGCTTCGATCAGCGCCGAAGCGACCACGCCGCCGATGTAGCCCGCACCGCCCGTGACGAGCAGCCTCATCGTGCCTCCCGGAGTTTGCACGCCGCGCGTTCCAGCGCGGGTGTCGAAGAGCAGCCGAACCGCCGCAGCACGCCCAGATACCCGTCGCGGGGCCGGGGCGCCGGGGGCGTCACGGCCGATTCGGTCGTTGCGGTACCCGTTATCACGCTTGCATCGCGTCAGGAAGGGAATCGCTTCCCCCAAACGCAGTGACATCGCCCAGCATACGGACCCGCGGGATTTAGACTGGCGGCACAGAGCGCCTGGTGGCCGCGGCTGCATCGGGAGAACTCGGGGATCAAGTGGGCCTGCTCATCGGGGACATCGTCATCGTCCTCGTCATCGTGCTGATCGGTGGTTTTTTCGCGGCGTCCGAGATGGCGCTGGTCTCGCTGCGCGAAGGACAGATCCGTAAGCTTTCCGGCCAGAGCAAGCGCGGCCAGAAGGCGGCCAAGCTGGCCCAGGACCCGAACCGCTTCCTGTCCTCGGTGCAGATCGGCGTCACCCTGGCCACCCTGGTCTCCGGGGTGTACGGGTCGGCCACCCTGGTCAGCTTCCTTGAGCGCGGGCTGACCCGGCTGGGCTTGTCCCGCGGGTGGACGTCCGCGGTGGCGTTCATCGTGGTCACCGTGGGCATCACGTTCGTCACGCTGATCCTCGGTGAGCTGGCCCCCAAGCGGATCGCGCTGCAGCGCGTCGAGGCGATGTCCCTGCTGGCCGCCCCGACCCTGGACCGGATCTCCATCCTGGCCCGCCCGCTGGTCCGGCTGCTGTCCGTGTGCACCGATCTGGTGGTGCGGATCCTGGGCGGCAACCCCAAGGCCAACCGCACCGTCATGACCGAGGAGGAGCTGCGCGACCTGGTGGTCAGCAACCAGGCCCTGAGCCTGGATGAGCGGCAGATCGTGTCCGAGGTGTTCGACGCGGGCAAGCGGCAGATCCGCGAGGTCCTGCTGCCCCGCACCGAAGTCGAGTTCGTGGCCGATGACCTGCCGCTCAGTGAGGCGACGGCGCTGGCCGTGAGCGTGCCCTACTCGCGGCTGCCGGTGTACCAGGGCTCGTACGACAACGTGATCGGCTTCGTGCACGTCCGGGACCTGCTCGACCCGGCCCGGGCCAACCGGCCGCTCACGGTCGGGCAGGTCAGCCGGCACGTGAAGTTCCTGCCGATCAGCAAGGCCGTGCTGGCCGCGCTGTCGGAGATGCGCCGCGAGCGCGCGCACCTGGCCATCGTGGTCGACGAGTACGGCGGCACGGCCGGCATCGTCACCCTGGAGGACCTGGTCGAGGAGCTGATCGGCGACATCCGCGACGAGTACGACGTGGACGACAACCAGGCCCGCCGGCTGCGGGGCGGCGGCGTGGAGGTCGAAGGCCTGCTCAACCTGCACGAGTTCGCCGAGCTGACCGGCATCGA
>DASWVA010000049.1:0-14190 GCA_036401415.1 Streptosporangiaceae bacterium | reverse complement strand
GAACCCGCCCCGCGGCCCCGGCTGCCCGGGCTGCCGGGCCAGCCGCGCTGCCTGGTCATGGGGGTCGTCAACGTGACCCCGGACTCGTTTTCCGACGGCGGCGCCTGGCTGGGCACCGATGACGCCGTCGCGCACGGAATGGAGCTGGCCGCCCAGGGCGCCGACATCATCGACGTGGGCGGTGAATCGACCCGGCCCGGTGCCCAGCGCATCCCGGCCGAGGAGGAGATCCGCCGGGTGCTCCCGGTCATCACCGAGCTCGCCCGGGCCGGGGTCCCGGTCAGCGTGGACACCATGCGGGCCGCCGTGGCCGAGCTGGCCCTGGAGTCCGGGGCGCGCCTGGTCAACGACGTCAGCGGCGGCCTGGCCGACCCGCAGATGTCCCGGCTGGTGGCCAAGGCCGCCGTGCCCTACGTGGTCATGCACTGGCGCGGCCCCAGCCACGACATGAACTCGCGGGCGGTCTACACGGACGTGGTGGCCGAGGTCCGGGACGAGCTCAGGCGGCGCGTGGACGCGGTGGTGGCCGAAGGGGTCGACCCGTCGCTGATCATCCTCGACCCCGGTCTGGGCTTCAGCAAGCTGAACGAGCACAACTGGCGCGTGCTGGCCTCGCTGCCCGAGATCGCCAGGCTCGGACCGGATCCGGCCGGGCCCCTCCGCTCCTTCCCGGTCCTGGTGGGCGCGTCCCGGAAGCGCTTCCTGGGACGGCTGCTGGCCGCGCCGGACGGGACGCCCCGGCCGTTCGCGGGCAGCGACGACGCTACCGTGGCCACCACCGCGCTCGCCGCGGCCGCGGGCGCCTGGTGTGTGCGGGTGCACCAGGTTCCGGCCAACGCGGACGCGGTCCGGGTGGCGGCGGCCTGGCAGGCGGCGGGCGCGCCGGACCACGACCGGGAAGACGGTACCGATGGATCGAATTGAGCTGCGCGGGCTGCGGGTCCACGGGCGGCACGGCGTGCTGGCGTCCGAGCGACGGGACGGCCAGGACTTTCTGATCGACGCCGTGCTCAGCGTGGACACCCGGCCCGCGGCGGCCGCGGATGACCTCACGCTGACCGTGGACTACGGGGCGCTGAGCGAGCGGCTGGCCCAGATCGTGGCGGGTGAGCCGGTTCAGCTCATCGAGACGCTGGCCCAGCGGCTGGCTCAGGCCTGCCTGGCCGAGCCCGCGGTGCAGCGGGCCCGGATCACCGTGCACAAGCCGCACGCGCCGATCAGCCGCCCGTTCACCGACGTCGCGGTGACCATCAGCCGCGACCGCCCGGTGCGGGCGGTGCTGGCCCTGGGCAGCAACCTGGGCGACCGCCGCCGCGAACTCCAGCAGGCCGTGGATCAGCTGGCCGCCACCCCCGGCGTGCGGGTCACCGGGGTCTCACCGGTGTACGAGACCGGTCCGGTGGGCGGCCCGGAGCAGCCGGATTACCTGAACGCGGTCGTGCTGGCCGAGGTCGGCCTGCCCGCCGCCGGCCTGCTGCGCCGGGCGCACGAGATCGAGGCGGCGGCCCGGCGCACCCGCGAGGTGCGCTGGGGGCCGCGCACACTGGACGTGGACATCATCGCCTACGGGAACGCGCTGAGCGCCGATCCGGTGCTGACCCTGCCGCACCCCCGGGCGCGCCAGCGGGCCTTCGTGCTCGCCCCCTGGCGGGACGCGGACCCGGACGCCGAGCTCCCCGGGTCCGGCCCGGTCGCCGCCCTGCTGGCCGGGCTGCCCAGCCAGGACGTGCGGCGGCGCGATGACATAACGCTGCGGCGGCCCGCATAGCCTGGCTCGCGTGGCCGGACGACCCGTGGAGCGCACATGACCCCCACCCGACTGCGGACCTTGTTCGGGATCACCGCGGTGCTGGCCGTGGTGAGCTGGCTGCTCCTGCGGATCGTGTACGGGTCGCTGCCGTCGTTCCCGTGGACCATGGTCCCGGCTCTGGTCATCGCGGCCGGGGGTGAGGCCATCACCGGGCATGGGCTGCGGGCCCGGATCCTGCGCCGTCCCGGCACCAAGCCGGTGCCGCCGCTGCAGGTGGCCCGGATGGTGGCCCTGGCCAAGGCGAGCTCACTGGCCGCCGCGGTGATCGCCGGGATCGCGGCCGGTTTCGCCGCGGCCGCGGCCGGCTCGCTGCCGGCCCGCGCAGCCGGTCATGACGTGTTCACCGGCGGCGTCACCGTCGGCGCCGCCGTGCTCCTGGCGGTGACCGCGCTCTATCTGGAGTACTGCTGCCGTGTCCCGGCGGACCTGGACGCCGCACGCTACGTCCCGCCGCCCCCGCCGGCCACGGATCCCTTCCACTGAGGACAGGACGATATGGACGCTGAAGCAGCCTGGCCTGCGCCGGTACCAGCTCCAGAGGGCCAGCATCCGGCCCGGCTGAAGGTCGGCATCATCGGGCCCGGCCGGGTGGGCGCCGCGCTGGGGGTCGCGCTGACCCGGGCCGGGCACGAGGTCGTCGCGGTGGCCGCGGTCTCCGATGGGTCGGTGCGCCGGGCCCGCGAGCACTTCCCCGCGGCGCCCGTGACCGATCCCGCCGGGGTGGTCGGGGCGGCCGACCTGGTCCTGCTCACCGTGCCCGACGACGCGCTGGCCGGCCTGATCAGCGGCCTGGTGGCCATCGGTGCGCCGGTCCAGGGCCGCCTGCTGGCCCACACCAGCGGCCGGTACGGCATCGCGGTGCTGGACCCGGCCACCCGGCTGGGTGCGCTGCCGCTGGCCCTGCACCCGGTGATGACGTTCACCGGGCGCAGCGACGACGCGCAGCGGATGCGGGGGATCAGCTACGGCATCACCGCGCCCGGCCAGCTCCGCCCGGTGGCCGAAGTCCTGGTCATCGAGATGGACGGCGAGCCGGTGTTCATCGCCGAGGAGCACCGCGACCTCTACCACGCGGCCCTGGCCAGCTCGGCCAACCATCTGGTCACGCTGGTCGCCGAGGCGTGTGACCTGCTGCAGGCGGCCGGGGCGGCCAATCCGGCCCGGATGCTCAGCCCGCTGCTGTTCGCGGCGCTGGACAATGCGCTCCGGCTGGGTGACGCGGGCCTGACCGGGCCGGTGGCCCGGGGGGACGCCGGTACCGTGGCCGGGCACCTGGCCGCGCTGCGGGCCACCGCACCCGAGGCGCTGGCCGTGTACGTGGCGCTGGCCCGCCTCACCGCGGACCGGGCCCTGGCGGCCGGCCTGCTGGCCCCGCCCGACGCCGAGCGGCTGCTCGACGTGCTCGCCGGAGCGGGGCGGTGACCGGGTCGTCATCGGCCCCGCCCCGGCCCGCACTGGTCACCACCCGGGCCGGGCTGGCGGCCGCCCGGACCCGGCTCGGATCGCCGGTGGTGCTCGTCCCGACCATGGGCGCGCTGCATTCCGGTCATCGCAGCTTGCTGAAGATTGCGTCCGGAATTGCCGGGTCAGCCGGGTCGGTGCTGGTGTCGATCTTCGTCAACCCGCGCCAGTTCGGGCCGGGCGAGGACCTCGACCGCTACCCGCGCACGCTCGACGACGACCTCGCCCTGTCCGGTGAGGAAGGCGTCGCGATGGTGTTCGCGCCCACCGCGGCCGAGATCTACCCGGCCGACCCGATGGTGACCGTCGACCCCGGTCCGGTCGGCCGGGTGCTGGAGGGCGAGTTCCGGCCGGGCTTCTTCGGCGGCGTGCTGACCGTGGTGCTCAAGCTGTTCGAGCTGACCCGCCCGGACGTGGCGGTGTTCGGCCAGAAGGACGCTCAGCAGCTGGCCCTGATCCGGCAGATGTCGGCCGACCTCGACCTGGGGGTCGAGGTCGTGCCGGCGCCCACGTACCGGGAGCCGGACGGCCTGGCCGCCTCCAGCCGTAACCGGTTCCTGTCCGCCGCCGAGCGGGCCGTGGCCCTGGCCCTGCCCGCCGCGCTCCAGGCCGGCCGGGACCGGGCCGGCGACGGGCCAGAGGCGGTACTCGCCAGCGCCCGCGCCTGCCTGACCAGCCAGCCACTGACCTTCGACTATCTGGTTCTGGTGGACGAGCGGACGTTTCAGCCGGTGCTGGCCGGTTTCACCGGGCCGGCTCTGCTGCTGGTCGCGGCGCGGGTCGGGACCACCCGGCTGATCGACAATGTCCTGGTCAGTTTCGGAGAACGAGGTTAGCGATGCTGCTGGCGATCGATGTGGGCAACACCAACATGGTGCTCGGTATCTTCGACGGTGAGGAGGTCATCGAGCACTGGCGGATCGCCACCGTGCCGGACCGGACCGCCGACGAGATCGCCGTCGTGCTCCGGGGCCTGCTGGAGCAGAGCCCGGTCATCAAGGACGGCGACGGCATCACCGGGATTGCGCTGTGCTCCACGGTGCCGTCCGTACTGCACGAAATGCGGGAGATGTGCCGCCGCTACTTCCGCGAGATCCCCGCGGTCATCGTGGAGCCGGGCGTCCGGACCGGGGTCCCGATCCGGATGGACAACCCCAAAGAGGTCGGCAGCGACCGCATCATGAACTCGCTGGCGGCCGTGCACCTGTTCGGCGGGCCGGCCATCGTGGTGGACTTCGGCACCTCGACCAACTTCGACGCGGTCAGCGCGCGCGGTGAATTCGTCGGCGGGGCCCTGGCGCCGGGCATCGAGATCTCGGTGGACGCCCTGTCCCGCCGGGCCGCGCAGCTGCTCAAGGTGGAGCTGACCCGGCCGCCCCGGGTGGTGGGCAAGAACACCGTGGAGGCGCTGCAGTCCGGGATCGTGTACGGGTTCGCCGGACAGGTCGAGGGCGTCGTCCGGCGGATGGTCCGGGAGCTCGCGCCGGAGGACCCGGACTCGGTGACCATCATCGCCACCGGGGGCCTGGCGCCCCTGGTCATCAACGAGGTCAGCGTCATCGACGAGCACGAGCCGTGGCTGACCCTGATCGGCCTCCGGCTGGTCTTCGAACGGAACGCGACCCCGGAAATCGGTGTGCCCGCGACCGACCGGCCCCGGTAGCCTCGGCACGTGAACGACAACCACCCCACCGGCGACCGCCCGGACGACACTTCCGGGAGCAGTGCCCTGCCCGAGCAGATGCGGGTCCGGATGGCCAAGCGCGAGGCGCTGCTGGCGCAGGGCCGCGACCCCTATCCGGTCGGCTACCCGCGCACGGCCACCATCGCCGAGGTCCGGGCGCGGCACGAGGGCCTGCCGGCCGACACGTTCACCGGCGACCAGGTCGCGGTGGCGGGCCGGGTCATCCTGTCCCGGGTCGGCGGCAAGCTGTGCTTCGCCACCATCCGCGACGGCTCCGGGGACCTGCAGGTCATGGTGTCCCTGGCCAAGGTGGGCGAGGCGGCGCTGGCCGAGTGGAAGCGGGACGTCGACCTGGGCGACCAGGTCGGCGTGCGCGGCGAGGTGATCACCTCGCGCAGCGGCGAGCTGTCGGTGCTCGCCGATTCGACCGCGATCATCGGCAAGAGCCTGCGGCCGCTGCCCGAGAAGCACAAGGGGCTCAGCGACACCGAGGCGCGCGTCCGTCAGCGCTACCTGGACCTGATCATCAACCCGGACGCCCGCCGGATGGCCAGGCTCCGCGCCGACGTGGTCTGGTCGTTGCGGGAGCAGATGCACGACCGCGGCTTCCTCGAGGTGGAGACCCCGGTCCTGCAGGCGATCCACGGCGGGGCCAACGCCCGGCCGTTCGTCACCCACGGCAACGCCTACGACAGCCAGCTGTACCTGCGGATCGCGCTGGAGCTGTACCTCAAGCGGCTGATCGTGGGCGGCCTGGAGAGCGTCTTCGAGATCGGCCGGGTGTTTCGCAACGAGGGCGTGGACGCCACCCACAACCCCGAGTTCACCCTGCTGGAGGCCTACCAGGCCTACGGCGACTACGACACCATGGCCACCCTGACCCGTGAGCTCATTCAGGGCGCGGCGCGCCACGCCCTCGGCGGCACGCTGCTGCAGCGGGCCGACGGCACCGAGCACGACATCGGCGGCCAGTGGCGATCGATCCCGGTGTACGCCGCCGTCTCGGCCGCGATCGGCGAGGAGGTCACCCCCGACACCAGCACCGACGCGCTCCGCAAGCTGTGCGCGCAGGCCAGCGTCCCGCTCGAGCCGGGCTGGAACCACGGCCAGGTCGTGCTGGAGATGTATGAGCGGCTGGTGGAGAAGCAGACCGTCGAGCCCACGTTCTACCGGGACTTCCCGGTCGAGGTGTCCCCGCTCACCCGCGCCCACCGCGACGACCCCCGGCTGGCGGAGCGCTGGGACCTGGTGGCGTTCGGCGCTGAGCTGGGCACGGCCTACTCCGAGCTGGCCGACCCGGTGGAGCAGCGCCAGCGGCTGACCGAGCAGTCGCTGCTGGCGGCGGGCGGTGACCCGGAAGCCATGCAGCTCGACGAGGACTTCCTGCGGGCGCTGGAGTACGGGATGCCTCCCACCGGCGGCGTCGGCGTCGGGGTGGACCGCATCATCATCATGCTCACCGGCGCGTCGGTCCGGGACAGCGTGCTGTTCCCGTTCGTGAAGCCGGAGTAGGACGCCGGGCGCGGTTCTTCGTGGCTACTGGCGGGCGGGTCTGGTCGTGGGCAGATGGCTTGACCGGCTCTCCAACTGGCAGTTCGTCGCCGTCGTAGCAAGCGCCGAGATTCTGGCGCTCACTGTAGAGGCGGGCGTCTTCCTGCTGGTCACCGGGCACGTCCGCCTCAGATTCTGCATTCCTTCCGGCGTGCTGATCACCGTGGTGTTCACCGCCACTCAGGCCTGGAAACGATGGAAATGAGACGGGCAGCATCGGGATCGGCCTGGCCCGCCGTCTGCCCGGCCAAGCGGCCATCGGCGCAGCGAGCCCACGCGGGTGCTCGGGCACGCCGAACGCCGATCCGCGCGACCGGCGACCGGCACCAACTGGACCAGGCGTCGCGAGCAGAACGTCCAGATCTCCTGCCCTAACGGGCCGCGCCGTCAACGCCGCAGCATCAGGGACGGGCGAGGTTGCCTGCGAGCGTCCAGCCGACGAGTGCGTTGGCGTGCCCGTGTCCCATGCCGTACTCAGACTTCAGGTAGCCCACGATGGCCATGTGTTTTTCGAGGCCGCAGTCCGCGATGATCTGCTGCCACTCTGCGATCGAGCGCCCGTAATTCTTCTCGATGGACGGGAAATACGACGCAGGTCCTTGCTTCGGCCAGGGGGGCGCCTGCTCCACCATGTTGACGTGTCCTTTCGCCGGCTCGGTACTTATGAGACGAACCAGGCGGACTCAGATCATCGCCAGGCAACGCAACGTTGCCGGTCCCGGCACTGGGTGGCGCGGCTGGGCGGATGAGGGCGGTCAGCTGACGCGGACGGCGCCGACGTAAATACTCCAGTCGATCTGCTGGACCATCACGTCCTGGCCGAAGGAGGGGGCGTCCACCATCAGGCCATCGCCGAGGTAGAGACCGACGTGGCTGATGTCGGCGTAGAAGAACACCAGGTCGCCCGGCTCAAGCTGGCTGCGGGAGATGTGCTGCCCTTCGTTCCACTGGTCGCCGGTGTAGTGGTCCAGGTGGATGCCTTCTTGCGCGTAGGCCCACAGGACCAGGCCGGAACAGTCGAACTCGCTGGGACCTGCCGCGCCCCAGATGTAGGGATCACCGCGGCGGGTCAGGGCGGCGTCCAGGGCCTTGGCGCCGACGCTGCTGCCGCCGGGGATGGTGATGTCGGGGTAGTTACCCGTCTTGGTGAAGACCGCCATGGCCTGGGTCATGGTCGAGCTGCTGACCTTGCTGATCTCGGCCTGGATCTGCTTGGTCTTGGCGTTCATCGAGGTTTCGAGCGCGGTGACGTTGGCGATCTGCTGCTGCGCGATCTCGTTGGCGCGCTTGTCCGCGGCCTCGGCCCTCTGCAGGCTGAAGACCCGGGTGCCGTTCTCCTGATCCAGCTGCTCCATGATCGAAGCCTGGTTGAGGTACTGGTCCGGGCGGTTCGTGGTCAGGATCTGCAGCGTCGGGTCGTAACCGGCGTTCTCGTAGCTGGCCGCCGCGAGCCGGCCGACCGCGGACTGGCTTGCCTTGAGGGCGTTGCCGTCTGCCGCCGCGGCCTGCTGAGCCTTCACCGCAGCCGCCTTGGCCGATGACAGCTGTACCCGCAGCCCGTCGTACTGCTCGCTCAGCGCGTTGATCTGGTACGTAAGCTGCTTGGCCTGGGCCACCAGCGAACTGAGCGAGGGCGCGGGGGCGGCGTCACCCACCGTGGCCGGCATGAGCAGGGCCAGGGCGGTCGTGGCGCCGGTGACGAACGTCGCCGCGCACCACGAGCGGGACACGGTGGCCCTCACCTGAAGTGAGAATCGGCCGGTACCCGGACAAACAGAACCTGAACGTCGCACAGAAGGCCTCCTCTCGCGGACGGCCTCTCGACGTTGGCAGCATCCGTGTCACTCGCCTGATAGTGGCGACAGCGAAGCACGATATTGGATGCGCGAAGCCGTGCCAACCGGAATGGCGAACTGCCCTCGGGTTTTTAGGCACGAGGACGATTCCGGTCATCCCGGCCGCAAAGCGCCGGTCTGGCCGGACGGCGGATATCGTGGAGCCGCCATGGGATACACGGTCAGGCGGGCGCGCACCGCCGACGTGCGGGGAATCCGGGCCCTGATCGACGCGAACGTCTCGTCCGGACGGCTGCTCGGCAAGGCCACGGTCACGCTGTACGAGGACATCCAGGAGTTCTGGGTCGCGGAGCGGGACTCCGACGGCCTGGTCGCCGGCTGCGGGGCCCTGCACGTGCTGTGGGAGGACCTAGCCGAGATCCGGACCATCGCGGTCCGCGCCGACTGCCAGGGGCACGGTCTCGGCCGCCAGATCGCCGACGCCCTGCTGAACCAGGCGCGCGCGGTCGGGGTCCAGCGGGTGTTCGTGCTCACCTTTGAGGTGCGCTTCTTCACCAGCCTGGGCTTCACCGAGATCTTCGGCACCCCGGTCGCGCCGGACGTCTACCGCGAGCTGCTGCGGTCCTACGACGAGGGGGTGGCGGAGTTTCTCGGCCTCGACTGGGTAAAGCCCAACACCCTCGGCAACACCCGCATGCTCCACCATCTGCGCTGAGCTGGGCGCGCTGTCACAGCAGGCGGAGCTGGCGGTCGGGGGCGGGGCGTTTTACCGTGGCCGCCCGGGTGAGCAAAGCCGGGTCGATCGCGGCCAGGAACGGGGACGGTCCCGCCCGGCCGGCCGTGGCCGGACCTGCGCCGCGGCGTCCGCGGCGGGCGGCGTAGCTGAGCATCAGCCGGGTCCGCGCCCGGGTCATCGCGACGAACAGCAGCCGGCGTTCCTCGTCATCGGATTCCCTCTCCGGCCCGGGCCACCACAACGGCAGCAGCCCGCGCTCGCAACCGGCGATGAACACCACCTCGAACTCCAGGCCCTTGGCCGCGTGCAGGGTCAGCAGGGTCACCGCGTCGGCCCGGGGGTCGTGGGCGTCCGCCTCCCCGCCGAGCGAGATCTCGGTCAGGAACTGCTCCAGGTCGGCGCCGCAGCGGCGGGCCAGCGGCGTCAGCACCTCGCCCGCGGCCAGGATGTCCACCGCCTCCCCGCCCTTGATCAGGGCGGTGAGCCGTCCCACGGCCGCACATAGCTGCCGGGCGACTTCCTCCTCACCAGGCCCGTTGAGCACCGGCTGCTCCGGCGAGCCCTCCGGGGCGGTCAGCCGCAGCTCGCGGACGATGTCCTGGACGCCGGGACGGCGGGCCAGCCGGTCGTGGGAACCCTTCTGGTAGGGCAGCCCGGCCCGGTTCAGCGCCTGCAGCAGCGGTGCGGTCTGCGCGTCGGTGCGGTACAGCACGGCGATGTCGGACAGCCCCAGGGTGGCGTGCCGCTGCCGGTGGTCGACCCGGCCGCTGTCAAGGGAGTGAAACGACGTGCCGCCGATCAGCCGGTCGATCTCGGCCGCGATCCAGGTGCCCTCGGCCTGCGCGGTGGCCGCCTCGTGCAGCACGATCGCGGGACCGGCGGCCGCGGACGGCTCCGGGTGCGGCCGCACCGCCGACAGCTGCCGTCCCGGGACCAGGGTGGACGGCGTGATCGCCTGTACCGCGGCCCGGACCACGGCCGGGCTGGAGCGGTAGTTCCGGGTGAGCTGGACCGTCCGCGCGGACGGATGGTCCGCACTGAACCGCAGGAAGAACTTCACGTCGGCGCCGCGGAAGCCGTAGATGGCCTGATCCGGGTCCCCGATGACGGTCAGGCCGTCACCCGGGCCGGCCAGCAACCGGAGCAGTTCGTACTGCGGCTCGTCGACGTCCTGGTATTCGTCGACGCTGATCCGGGGCCACTGCTCCCGCAGGGGCGTCAGCAGGTCCGGATGGTCCCGCAGCAGCTGCACGGCCCGGGTGATGAGCTGGTCCACGTCGATCAGGCCTTCGTCGGCCAGCGCGGCCCGGAACGCCACCCGGCTCGCCTCGAGGTCCGCCTGCCGGTTCCGGCCTCCGGTGGCTGTCCCGTCCGCCAGCGCGTTCAGCAGGCGCCGGCCGTCCCGCCCGGAACCGGCGACCCGGGTGGCGGCCTCCAGCCGGGCCGCCTCGTCCGCGACCCGCGCGTCCGCGGGTAGCCCGGCCTGCTGGTGATGGCGGGTCAGCAGCCGCAGCGCCAGTCCGTGGAACGTGGTCACGGTGAAGGCCGCCGGGTCGGCCGTCCCATCCTGCGCGGTCAGACTGTCCGAAGCGGTCAGAGCGTCCTGCGCGGTCAGGGCGGCCAGCCGCTGCCGCAGTTCCGCGGCCGCGCGCCGGGTGAAGGTGATGGCCAGGAACTGTGCCGGTAGCAGGCCGTCCACCGTGGCCTGGTAAGCGATCCGGTGGGTCAGGGTGCGGGTCTTCCCGGTACCGGGGCCGGCCACGATCAGCAGCGGCTGGCCCGCCGGCGCGGTGGCCGCCGCCCGCTGCTCGTCGTCCAGCCCGTCCAGCAGCGCCGTGACACCGTCCTGGGCCGGGTGCGGGTCCCGGACGGCCGGGGCGGACCGTTCACTGCCGCCGGGAAATTGTCCAGCCAGCGGATCGCTGACGGGCGTGGTGGGGGCCGGGCCCGGCACATCGAAGAGCGCCTCAGCCCGGTCGAGCTCACCGGGCTGGAACAGCCGGACGCTGCCGTACTCGCCGTCGAAGCCGGCATCCTTGACCACTTCGCCGCGGCGGAGCCGGCCGATCGCCTCCCCGAGCGCGCTGCCGCCGACGCGGGCCAGATCTTCGGTGGGAACGTGCTGCAGGATGGAAAGTTCCGGCCCGAATGCGGCCACCAGGCGATCAATTAGGTGGTTGACGTTCTTGCTCCTGGGGCCCACGGAGAGGATCTCGCCAACAATTTCCGGCAGCTGAACAAGATTGCTGAAGCCTGCCGCTCCCTCCGGCCGGTAGCCGTCCGGGCGGTCCGCGAGTTCGGCGACACGGTGCAGCACGCCGACCGTTAGCGGTTTATGACACTCGGGGCAGACACCAGCGTGATCGCGAGTTTGCTGCGGGTCGAGCCGGACCCCGCACTTACGGTGCCCGTCCAGGTGATACTTGCCTTCTTCGGGATAGAACTCGATCGTGCCGGCCAGGCCGTCTCCGGTGCGCAGGGCAGCCGCGATCGAGAAGTAGTCCATGTCCACCGAAAATGTGGTCGCCTCCCGGCCCAGCATCGGCGGCGAATGGGCGTCGGAGTTGCTGACGAGACGATAGGCGTCCAGCGACGAACACATCCAGTTCATACCCGGATCCGAAGACAGGCCTGTCTCTACGGCGAATATCTCCCCGGCCAGATCGTCGTAACAGTCAGCGATGGCATCAAAACCGGATCGTGAACCGAGAACGGCGAACCACGGCGTCCAGATATGCGCCGGAACCAGGTAGCAGCCCGGGCCGCCTTCCAGAGTGATCTCCAGCAGGTCGCGCGAGTCAAGACCAAGGATGGGCCGTCCATCGGAAGCAAGGTTTCCGATCCTCGACAGCGCGGCGGTGATCCGGTCGGCGGCACCGAAACTGGGCGCATAAATCAGATGGTGCACTTTACGGGTGCGTTCGCCGCGCCGGTAGATAGTCGAGATCTCCACCGAGAGCATGAAACGTACGGGTTGGTCACATGCGGGGGGAACTCGCCGGCGCAGGTCTCTTTCCAGATCTGGCCGTAGCCGCAGCAAGCCGGTTTCCGCCGGGACCAGGGTGTCTTTGAGTTCGGTGGACCAGGCGGGATGGGTGAAGTCACCCGTGCCGACCACGGCGATGCCCTTACGTAGTGCCCCGGCGGCCAGATGCGGGACGTCACAGTCTTTACTGCATGCGCGGGAAAACTTGGAGTGGATGTGGAGATCGGCGTGGAACATTGCCGCTTCTGTCGCCCCTCTCAGCCGCCCGGGGGGACGACGGCCGGTCCGATCCTGCCATGCCGGACCGGTCCTCCCGCCGCGGCACCGGTCACAGACATCAGGCCGGCCCGCTGACCTGCACAGAACTCAGCACCCGGAGCGAGCCGCCCGCAGCCGCGGGGGAGCGCAGAGCGGTGAGCGGCAATAGGCGACAATGGCATGGACGCAGGACAGCCGGAGTTTTGCCGGGCGCGGGCACACCGGGCGCACCGGGCGGGCGTCGCACCGCTCGCGGCGGCACTCGTCCCCGGCACCTGCCACCGGCTGCCCGGCGTGACCGGTGCCGTCCATGGTTGATGCGTAAAACTGCACAACTGGTTAGGCGGGGACATTTGCCCGGCGGCAGTGACGGCGTAGCTAGGCTGAGGCGTGGCCGATATTCAGCACTTGCGTAAAGCACATGCGTGGTAGCACAGCGTTCTTTCCCGGCACATACGTTTAGGTAGAGGAGGCGTCATGCTGAAGGATCTCGCGGCGCTCACTCCGCCAGCAGTTGTTTGCGTCGCGTTCGTTGTCGGACTTGTCCTGTTCCTGCGCCGTGAGATGGCGCCAAAGCGCAGAGTGCCCGGCGACTCCGGCCGGGAAGCCGAAATTTCCGGCCACAACGGCATTATCGACGTCGGTCCAGTAGAGGACCCAGCAGAGAACCCGGTAGGGAATCCGGGACAGGGGCCGGTGGGGAGCACTGATGAACGGGATGAGGCGGTGCCACCACCCGGTGGTCACCGTTCGCCGGACTAAGTGTTTGCTCCCGTCCAGTGCCGTGGCGTTCATGTTGTGGTGATACTGAGAATCAGCTCAAAACTCCAGATCTCGCTCGGCATGGCAATCGGCACGGTATCACCGGCAATGCTAACGGGTATCTCAGGATCCGATTACAGAGAGTTACGACGGCGAAGAGAACGCCTGAAGAGAACGGCCGAAGAGATAGGATCGCCCCCTTCTGCATCCGCAGATGCTGACTTCGCGGTAACACGCAATCTTCGTGCCCCCTGAATTGGCAACGGCAACATGGTGGGTATATCTTCAGTATCTGAAATGCGTGATCCTCAGAAGGGCTGGTTCCATGGCACAGAAGGTTCAGGTGCTTCTTGTCGACGATCTTGACGGCGGCGAGGCAACCGAAACCGTTTCGTTTGGTCTTGATGGCAGTGCGTACGAGATCGATCTGAGCTCCGCCAACGCCGACAAGATCCGTAAAGAGCTGGCTCTCTACGTCGAGAAAGCCCGGAAAGTAAGCGCACCGTCGCGCCGCCGGCGTCCGCGTACCGGGCCGGGCCGCCAGCACAGCGCGGCAATTCGTGAGTGGGCGAAGCAGCGCGGCTACCACGTCAACGAGCGGGGCCGTATTCCCGCGACGATCGTGTCTGAGTACGAGTCTTCTCACTAGCGCCGGCCGGCCTGCCGTCTCTCGTGGCGTCGCACCCGGCGGCCGCGGCCCTTCCTCTCACCGCCGAGGGTGCGGCGGCCACGTGACGGTCCTCACACCAGGTGAGCCTCTGAGGCTGGTGTGAACCCCTGTTGCTGGTCAGGCGGTTGTGGCGGCGCTGGGCCGTACGTCTGCAGCCCAGCCTGCCGTGCCAGGTTGCCCGGCCCGGCGTGGGGTAGCGACCAGGTAGTTCTCGCTGGCAGTGCGCGCGGTACAACCTTCCGTTCGCTTCCGGCGTAGCGGGAACACCACAGGCCGTTCACGCGGTTTGATGGGATGAACGCTACTCATGCGGGGAACCTTGAACGTAGGACCTACGGCACAAAGGCGCACCGCTGGGCACGCGGCTACCATGCGGGCAAGGCAGGGCAACAGTATGCGCACCTGCTCGACCGCGCTGTGAGGAGAGCAACGATATGTTCGAGAGGTTTACCGATCGAGCGCGGCGGGTTGTGGTC
>DASWVA010000048.1:0-6715 GCA_036401415.1 Streptosporangiaceae bacterium | reverse complement strand
TGCGCCGCGACCTGGCGCCGGTCCGGGACGGTGTCCGGTGACCGGGCCGCTGGTCCTCGGCATCGAGACCTCCTGCGATGAGACCGGTGCCGGCCTGGTTCGCGGTAACGAGCTGCTGGCGGACGCGGTGGCCACCAGCGTCGCCGAGCATGCCCGCTTCGGCGGCGTCGTCCCCGAGGTGGCCAGCCGGGCCCACCTGGAGGCGATGACCCCGGTGGTGGACCGGGCCCTGGCCACGGCCGGCGTCACGCTGGCCGATATCGACGCGATCGCGGTCACCGCGGGCCCCGGCCTGGCCGGTGCGCTGCTGGTCGGCGTGGCCGCCGCCAAGGCCTACGCGCTCACCCTGGGCAAGCCGCTGTACGGCGTCAATCACCTGGCCGCCCACGTGGCCGTGGACCAGCTGGAGCACGGTCCGCTGCCGGCCCCGGTCATCGCGCTGCTGGTGTCCGGCGGTCATTCCTCGCTGCTGCTCGTCCCGGATGTGGCCACCGGCGTCAAGCCGCTCGGCGCCACCGTCGACGACGCCGCCGGCGAGGCCTACGACAAGGTGGCCCGGGTGCTGGGGCTGCCGTTCCCGGGCGGGCCGCCCATCGACGCCGAAGCCAGGAACGGCAACCCGGCCGCGATCGCCTTCCCCCGCGGCAAGCTGCACGACGGCACGCTGGACTTCTCCTTCGCCGGCCTGAAGACCTCGGTGGCCCGCTGGGTCGAGGACCGCGCCGCGCGCGGTGAGCCGGTCCCGCTGGCCGATGTCGCCGCCTCCTTCCAGGAGGCCGTGGCCGATGTGCTGACCCGCAAGGCGGTGCAAGCCTGCCGCCAGCACGGCGTTGACCACCTGGTGATCGGCGGCGGCGTGGCGGCCAACTCCCGCCTGCGGGCGCTGGCGCAGGAGCGCTGCGCCGCGGCCGGCATCCGGCTCCGCGTCCCCCGCCCCGGCCTGTGCACCGACAACGGCGCCATGGTCGCCGCCCTCGGCTCCGAACTGGCCGGCCGTGGCCTGCCCACCTCACCCCTGGACCTGCCCGCCGACTCCTCCCTGCCCATCACCGAGGTCGTCGTCCGCTAAGCCGCCACCCACCGTGGGTTTCAGGCCGTGTCCAGCACCTGGAACGACTCGGCCAGGCGGCCCGCGGGCAGCCCGGCCGCTGCGGCCGCGGCGCTCAGCCGCTGCCGCAGCCGGTCCTCCAGGTCGGGCAGGTGGCCGGTCTGGCTCTGGTGGGCTCGCAGGGCCGCCAGCTTGCGCGGGAAGGTGTCGGTCACGTCGACGTGGTGATTGGCCGAGATGCCGCCGCCCGCGATCCACACCTCGGGCACGCTCCAGGCCGCCAGTCCTTCGTCCGCGGCCAGGGCGGGGAACGCGAACGGGTTGCGCGCGTCGGGGTACACCGCGTCCAGCGCGGCCGACCCCACCGCGCGGTGGTCGGGGTGACTGACGCCGATCCGCGCGTAGTTGCGTTCCGGGCTCGGGCACAGCACCCGGTCCGGCCGCACCTGCCGGATGACCCGGGCCAGGTCCTGGCGCAAGCTGAGGGTGGCCTCCACCCGGCCGTCCGGGTAGCCCAGGAACCGCAGGTCGCGGACGCCCACACAGGTAGCCGCGGCGGTCTGCTCGGCCCGGCGCAGCGGCGCCATCTCGGCCCGCGGAAACGACTCGTCGAAGCCGCCCGCGTCCCCGTCGGTCACGATGCAGTAGACCACCTGGAGGCCCGCACTGGTCCAGCCGGCGATCGTCCCGGCGGCGGCGAAGTCCAGGTCGTCCGGGTGGGCGGCGATGGCCAGCACGCGGCTGACGTCAGCATCATTGGGCACACGGTGATCTTACGGACCCCGGGCGGGCCGGCCATGTAGCCGGACGCCCGGCTGCGGATGCCGCACATTTAAACCCTGCCGTCCGCTGCTTCCGGTAGTGAAATGTACCTGTTACAACTGAAAACCTCGTGCCCACGGCGTTCTTGTGTTAGAACCGTCGTCAAGCGCATGATGGCAAGCGCCTAACGGCACGCCACGAAGGGGAGCCATGCGATGACCACGGCCCAGGAATCAGTGCGTCCTGCCGAGGAGCAGATCGACAAGGGCCTCAAGGGGGGCGCCCTCGGGCTGGTGTCCAGCATCGTCATGGGCGTGGCCTCCACCGCGCCCGCGTACAGCCTCGCCGCCACGCTGGGCCTGATCGTGGCCGCAGTCGGCCTGGGCTCGCCCATCGTGGCCGTGCTGGCCTTCGTGCCCATGCTGCTCACTTCGATCGGCTACAGCGAGCTGAACAAGGCCGATCCCGACTGCGGCACCACCTTCACCTGGGCCACCCGGACCTTCGGGCCGAAGACCGGGTGGGCCGGCGGCTGGGCCATCATCGCGGCCGACGTGCTGGTCATGGCCAGCCTGGCCCAGGTCGCCGGTCAGTACGTGTTCCTGCTGTTCGGGGCCAAGGGCATCGGCGCGAACCCGGCCAGCGGCTGGGTGCTGCTGGTCGGCGTGCTGTGGATCGTGGCCATGACCTACATCTGCTTCCGCGGCATCGAGGTCTCGGCCCGGCTGCAGCGGGTCCTGCTCGCCGTCGAGATCGCGATGCTGCTGGTGTTCTCTGTGGTGGCCCTGGTCCGGGTCGGCACCGGCCACCATCCGCCGGTCTCGATCAGCCCCGCCTGGTCCTGGCTGAACCCCTTCCACATTCCCAGCTTCCAGGCTTTCGTCGGCGGCCTGGTGCTGATGCTGTTCATCTACTGGGGCTGGGACACCGCGGTCGCGGTCAACGAGGAGACCGCGGACAAGAACCGGACCCCCGGCCGGGCCGCGATCATCTCTACCGTGCTTCTCCTGGTCACCTACGTGCTGGTCATCTTCGCCGCGCAGTCGTTCGCGGGCGTCGGCACCAAGGGCATCGGCCTGGGCAACCCGGACAACGCCAGCGACGTGCTGAACGTCCTGAGCAGCGCGGTGTTCGGCGGCGGTGCGCTGGGGACGTTCCTGACCCGCCTGCTGCTGCTGATGGTGCTCAGCTCGGCGGCCGCCTCGACCCAGACCACGATCCTGCCCACGGCCCGCACCACGCTGTCGATGGCCGTCTACAAGGCGCTGCCGGCCGCGTTCGCCAAGATGCACCGCAGGTACCTGACGCCCACCGTGTCGACCGTCGTCATGGGTGCCATCTCCATCGTCTTGTACGTGCTGATGAACTACATCTCGGGCGGCAACGTCATCGCCGACGCCGTGACCTCCATCGGCCTGTACATCGCGCTCTACTACGGCCTGACCGCCTTCACCTGCGTCTGGTACTACCGCAAGACGCTGACCAGGACCCCCCGTGACCTGTGGATGCAGGGCATCCTGCCGTTCCTGGGTGGCGCGATCATGTACTTCGCCGGCGGCTGGAGCCTGTGGGAGGACTGGGACGTCGGCACCCAGAACAGCTACACCTCGTGGAAGATGCCGTTCTACCCGGACTGGCACATCGGTGGCGCGTTCATGGTCTTCTTCCTGTCCGCGCTGGCCGGCCTGGTGTTCTTCCTCTACTGCCGGATCGCGCTGCCCGCGTTCTTCAAGAAGCAGACGCTGACCCGCTCGACCCCGACCCTGGTCCCGGAGACCGACGCCGGCCTGCCCGGCTCGTCGGACTGAAGGTTCTAGGGCAGCTCGTCGCGGATCTTCTCCAGCAGCGTGACGGATTCCGCCGCGGTCTCGGCCTGCACGCAGAGCCGCTCCATGACTTCCAGGTAGCGGTCCACCTCGACGGGCTTGTCGATATAGAGCGCGCTGGTCAGCTGCTCCAGGTAGACGACGTCCGACAGCTCGGGCTCGGCGAAGCGCAGGATGGAGAACGGGCCGCCCGCTGCCGAGTGCCCGCCCACGTTGAACGGCACGATCTGCAGTGTCACGTTCGGATGCCCGGTCATCTCCAGCAGGTGATCGATCTGTTCCCGCATGACCGGCGCGTCGCCCATCGGGCGGCGCAGCACCGCCTCGTCCAGCGCGGCCCACAGCCTCGGCGCGGCCGGGCGGGACAGCAGGCGCTTGCGGCCCATCCGCAACTCGACCCGGCGGTTGAGCTCGTCGGCGCTGATCGCGGGGTGGCCGAGGCGGATGACCTCACGCGCGTAGGACCGCGACTGCAGCAGGCCGGGGACGAACTGGACCTCATAGTTGCGGATGACCGACGCCGCCTGTTCGAGGCTGATGTACGGCTCGAACCAGTGCGGGAGCAGGTCACCGAAGTCGTGCCACCACCCGGGGTTGCCCGCTTCGCGAGCCAGGCTGAGCAGGCTCGCCCGGTCGGCGGGATCCGTCACGCCGTACAGGGTGAGCAGGTCTTCGACGTCGCGGTCCTTGAACCCGACGCGGCCGTGCTCCATCCGGCTGATCTTGGAGTGGGAACCGCGGATGGCCTCAGCGGCCTGTTCCGTGGTGATCTCCCGGGACTCCCGTAGCCGGCGGAGCTGAGCACCCAGGACGATCCGCTGGACGGTCGGACCACTGGCCCTCCGTCCGAAGTTCCGGACCGGGCCCTCCCAGGCGATGTTTTCAGATGCGCTCATCGCCACCCCTCGGTCGTTGACACATAGCAGCGCGTGGTCAAGTTTCGCACGTGATCTTGTGATTGCAAAGAGTGCTTGTCATATTTTGGCCGGGCTTTTTGCTACCGCCTGGTAGGAAAATGGCCAGCGTAAACCGCCACCCGGCTCCTATGACACCACATGGTCGAACTCGCCGTCCTTGGCGCCGGCCAGGAAGGCAGCGATCTCGGCCGGGGTGTAGACCAGCACCGGACCGCCCGGAAAGCGGGAGTTGCGCACCGCGATTTCCCCGTTGGGCAGGCACGCGACCTCGACACAGTTGCCGCTCGGATTGCTGTGCCTGCTCTTGAACCAGGTGATGCCGCCCAGCCCCGTGGCCGGCATCCCGTTGTACGGCTCGCCCATGACGTGCCTCCCTCAGTGAACGCGGCCCCCCGGTGACGCACTGATCAGGTGCCTTAAAGTGCATGTTCAAATGAACGTGCATTGGGCCTTGCACTTGCACAATGTATCAGGCAGCATATGAATGACGCGCACTATCGGACGGCAAGGGACAGGGCGACAGATTTTGGTTGTGAGCGGCACCGCTGACGCTGAGCCGGGCTACAACTCGCCGCGGCTCCTGCCGGTACCGTCCGCGTGGTGGAAAACACCTGCGGTCACCTCCTGTGTACTCACCGCATCCCCGGAGTCCGCGCGCGCCGCCCGTCACTTCACCCGGGAGATCCTGCTGTCCTGGGGTTGCGGCGCCCTGGTCGACGAGGCCGAGACGATCATCGGCGAACTCGTGGTCAACGCGGTCCAGCATGGTGCCTGCGCCCGGCGTGGCTGGCGGGCCAGCGGGCCGGACGGCCACGGGTACCCGCGGTCCTGGGCCCGCAATGCCCGGGCCAGCCAGCAGTTCACCGACCCCGGGCTGGATGATTCCCTCCTGCCGCCCGACCCGGACATTCTCCGGCTGTGCCTGCTGCCACGGGCGGGCGAGGTCATGCTGGCCGTCATCGACGCCAGCGACGACGCCCCGACGCCGCGCGAGCCGGACTGGGTCAAGGAGAGCGGACGCGGCCTGCAGATCGTGCACGCGCTCAGCACCGTCTGGGGCTGGAGCCCGATCGAAGGCCACGGCAAGGCCGTGTGGGCGGTCCTCCCGATCGATTTACCCGTGTCTAATGTCGCCTGGCGGGACTGGTTCATCCGTGCGGAGTCCGCTCAGCCCCGGGCCGCGGCCTCCGGTTGACCCGGGGCCTCCTCCACCGACATGAGTACGTGCTCGACCAGTGAGATCAGCACTTCCTTGGCCGATTCCTTGCTGCGGGCATCGCACAGCACGACCGGGAACCCCGGGTCCAGGTCCAGCGCGACGCGGATGTCGTCCGGGTCGTGCCTGATCGAGCCGTCGAAACAGTTCACCGCCACGATGAACGGGATCTGCCGGCGTTCGAAGTAGTCCACCGCCGGGAAGCAGTCGGCCAGCCGGCGGGTGTCGGTGAGCACCACCGCGCCCAGCGCCCCGACGGCCAGTTCGTCCCACATGAACCAGAACCGCTGCTGCCCGGGCGTCCCGAACAGGTACAGCACGAGGTCCTGGCGCAGGCTGATCCGGCCGAAGTCCATCGCGACCGTGGTGGTGGTCTTGCCCTCGACCCCGACCGTGTTGTCGGTACGCATGCCCCGCTCGGTCAGCGGCTCCTCGGTCCGGAGAGGCCTGATCTCGCTGACCGCACCGACCATTGTGGTCTTGCCCACTCCAAAGCCGCCGGCCAGCAGGATCTTGATCGCCGTATGCGAACGCTCACTGGCGGACGCCGGCTCAAAGCGCCCGTAGGCCATTGAGCACCTCTCTCAGAATGGAACTGTCATGGTGGCCCTGCCCGGCCTCCGGGGAACGGATGTCGACGTAGCCGCTGTCGCGCAGGTCGGCGAGCAGGATCCGGACGACCCCCAGCGGGAGGTTCAGCCCGGACGCCAGATCGGCGACGGTGGTCGGCTTCCGGGCCAGGTCCAGGGCCCACAACTGCTCGGGACCCAGGGCGGCCGGGTCCAGAATCGTCTTGTGGGTCGCACTGACCGTCGCGACCAGGTCGAACCTCTCGCCGGCGTACCGAGTTCGGCCGCCGATCAGCGCGTACGGGCGCACGACCGGCCCGGCTTCAGAATCCAGCCAGCGTTCCTCGGGACTCGGCATAACGTGACTCACTCCGGGT
>DASWVA010000047.1:0-10440 GCA_036401415.1 Streptosporangiaceae bacterium | reverse complement strand
GCTCGAGGAACTCGACGCCGTTCATGTTCGGCATCCGGTAGTCGGCCAGGATGACGGCGACCTGGTCGCCGCGCAGCTTCAGTTCGCGCAGCGCCTCCAGCGCGGACTCACCGGATTCGGCGCGCACGATGCGGTATTCGCTGCCGTACCTGCGCCGCAGGTCGCGGGACACGGCGCGGGACACGTCCGGGTCGTCATCGACGGTGATGATCGCGGTCCGCGCGTTCTCGGCGGGGGCGTGGGGCGCGGTCGAGGGCATTAATGCTCCGTAGGGTCGTCAGTTCCATGCCGGAGTCTCGGGCGCACCCAGACCCCGTTCAGGGCACGTGCCACCCATCGTAGGTTCCCGCCGGGCGGAATGTCCTGCCGCGGCTTCCGCTGGGCGCGTAACAGGCGTGGCGGCGCCGCATCGCTGTTGCCGCGGCGGCGGCCGGGGCCCGTCCGGCCTGCGCTCAGGGCACGGCCGGCGGATCATCCGGGGCCGGCTCGTCCGCCGGTCCCGGTGAACTGGCATGGGCGAACGAGCCGTGCAGCTGCCGGATGACGCTGTTGCCCTGCATACCGAGCAGCTCCCAGGCTCGGGCGATCCCCATTCCGAACATGATGTAGATGAAGGTGGCGGTGTTACTCGCCGCGCGGGCGGAGCTCACCGCCAGCAGGCCGGTGGCCGCCTGGGCGACGTAGACGCCGATGATGAACAGCATGAAGCTCAGCCAGCGCCGCGACAGGTGAACATCGTGCCGGGCGATCCACAGCCGCGTGGCCAGACTGCCGCTGCTGATCAGCCCGAAGCTGCCGAGCAGGATCGCGCCGACCCGCAGGCCGCCACCGGGCTGCAAGCCGATGAGCGAGATGAACAGGGCATCCACCAGGGCCGTGAACGCGGATCCGGCCACGGCCCGGTGCTCGACAGAGCGGCGGTCCCGGTTGCGCTCCGGCTGGATGGACAGCGCCACGAACAGCAGCCCGACGAGTGCGCCGGCAATGGTGGCCGAGCCGGCGAAAAAGTTGGTGTACGAGTTCACGGCAGCCAGCCTGCCGGTTGGCAGGCTGGCCCGCTACTGACCTGAACTTCGGGCCCGATCGAGTTGTGCTGGCCGGTCAGGGCTTCTTGAAGGCGTCCTTGATGTTCTTGCCGGCGTCTTTGGCCTGCTCCCCGGCCTGCTTGGTGCCGCCGGCCACCCGGTCGCCCTTGCCCTCGGCCTCCATGCTGCGGTTGTTGGTGGTCCGGCCAACGTTCTGCTTGGCGCGGCCCTTGCCCATTTGCAGTTTGTTCTTGAGCTTGTCGAATGCACCCATGCCGCATCCTTGCCCTCGATCGGACCCTTCATGCGGCCGGTGTCCTGTGAGTGCGGATGGGCCCGGCTGGGGCGCGGCGGTTACTGCTGGCGGGTCAGGGGGTGTCGCCGGTGGCGGCGGGGCGGGAGGTGTGGCTGTACTGGGACCAGGAGCCCGGGTACAGGCGGCCGCGGCCCAGGCCGGCGTGCTCGATCATGAGCAGGTTGTGGCAGGCGGTCACGCCGGAGCCGCAGTAGGAGATGACCGAAGCCGCGTCGGTGACGCCGGCCGCGGCCAGCGTCTGGCGGAGCTGCGGGACCGGGAGGAAGGTGCCGTCGGCGGTCAGGTTGTCCCGGCAGGGCAAGCTGCGGGCGCCCGGAATGTGGCCGGGACGGGGGTCGACCGGCTCGGTGTCACCGCGGTAGCGGGCCCGGTCCCGGGCGTCGATCACCAGCTGGCCGGGAGCCATGGCCTCGTCGATGCTGGCCAGCTGGTCATCAGGCCAGGGACGCGGGGTGAACGGGGCCGGCGGGCGGGCCGGAGCGCGGGTTTCCAGCGGCCCGGCGTAGGCGCGCAGGCCGCCGTCCAGCAGGGCGGCCGAATGCCCGGTAGCACGCAGCATCCAGACCAGCCGGGCGGCGGTGGTGCCGCCCGAGTCGTCGTAGGCCAGCACGATGTCGCTGTCGGAGATACCGAGGCTGGCCATCCCGCCCGCAAACATCGCGGGGCTGGGCAGCGGGTGCCGGCCTTCGGCCGCGCTGGCGTGGCCGGACAGCCACTGGTCCAGGTCGACGAAGACCGCGCCGGGCAGGTGCCCGGCATCGTAAGCCGCCCGGCCCGACCGCCCGTCCAGGTACCAGCGGACGTCGGCCAGCACCACCTGGTCGTGGTGCTGCTGCCACTCCGACAGGCTCACCACCGGGTCGATCACGTCGCCACGCTATCTCAGTCCGGGCGGCGCGGCGGGGGGATCGAGCCCCGCCCGGCCGGCGGCCCGGGAACCGCCACCGCGATCTCCCCGCCGAGGTGGTGGCCCTCGGTCAGCCGCAGCTCATCGCCGCTCCAGAAGCGGCCCGCGTCGTACCAGTTGGTGCGGTGACGGCCGTCCAGCAGGCCCATGGCCTGGTAGGTGGCGGCCAGGACCTCGGCGCAGTAGGCCGTATCCAGCACCGCCTCCGCGGCCGGGCGGCTCAGCCCCCGGAGCCAGGCCATGGACGGCAGGCGGGCCAGGCTCGGCAGCTGGCGGGCCGATGGCATCCGGCCCCGCAGCCAGCTCGACGCCAGGCCGGCGGTGGACGGGAACGGGGTGCCGTCGAGCCGCGCGATCACCCGGAGCACCGCGTCCTCGGTCTCCGGCGTCGCGGGCGGGTCGAGCTGGCGCAGCCAGGCCCGCTGCCCGTAGCGCCCGGCCCACACGGTCACCGCCGCGCGCAGGTCGTGCAGCTGGACCCCGCGGTGGCGGGTACCGGACCACAGATCGGGCAGGGACCGGCCCAGCTCGGCGTGCCACAGCAGCGGCGGCAGGTCCTCCAGCACCACGGACATGCCGACGTGGTTGACCGGGCTGTTGGTCGCGACCTGGATGGCCCGGTCGGCGGGCGTGCGGCCGCGGAACAGCCACACGTCGCCGGTGCGGGTCAGCCCGGCCGCTTCCTCAAGGGTGACGCCGGGAACCGGCCTGATCCTGTTCGGCACGGTCGTAGCCTAGGCAGGTGCAGAGGCCGAACGGGCGTACCTGGAAGATCCTGGGGCTGGCGAGTTTCGCGGGCGTGGCCGCCTCCGGGGTGGTGGTCGTCCGCGCCGAGCGCCGGCGCCGCGCCTGCACCCCGGATGAGATCCGGGCCCGCCTGCACGAGCGCCTGGCCGAAGCCGACGGCGAGGTTGACCGCAAGGGCGAGGGCGACGGTCAGGAGAGGCGCTCACCCGCGTAGATATCCATGGCGTCACGCTGGTAGCTGGCCAGACCGGCCGTGACCCGCTCATAGCTGGCCCGGAAGCGCTCGTCGTCGACGTACAGCTGGCCCAGGTCGCGGTACGCCTGCGCCGAGGGAGTCCAGTAGCGGGCCACCCACCGATAGTGCTGTCCGACCTCGGCCTGGACCTCGGGGTCGCCGGGCGGCTTGCCCGCGGCTCTCAGCTCAGCCATCCGGATCATCTGAGCGGTGAGCTGCTTCTGCCCGGCTTCCAGCTGCTCCGGCTCCATCGTCTGTGCGACCGGCTGGGCCTGGTCGAAGTGCTCGGGCCAGCGTTCGCGGGCATCATCGGAGTAATCGGCCGGGCTGAATCCCTCGAACAGGTTCTCCGGGCGGTTGATGCGGGGTGTGGTCATCGAAGGGTCTCCTTCCAGTTCGGTGATGGTCCCGGCCACGGTGACCGCGAGCCGGGATCTGCTGCAACCGCAGCAACTGCCCGCTCTCGTAGTAGCGGTGGCCGCTGGCGTGCACGTAGGCCGGGGGCAGCAGCCCGATCGCGTCGTAGTGCCGCAGGGTCCGCGGCGTAACCCCGGACATCCGGGCCACTTCAGCGATTGACCAGGCCATACCGCGACGATAGGAGTTGACGTAGCGGCAGCGTCAAGCTAATACGCATGGGCGGGAGACAGCGTGGGTGAACTGCAGGTTGAGGTGGACCCGGCGCAGGTGGGGCTGGACCCGGAGCGACTGGAGCGGATCGGCCGGCGCTTCACCCGTTACGTGGACGAGGGGAACCTGGCCGGCTGGCTGATCACCGTCAACCGGCGCGGGCGGCTGGCCTACGTGGCCAGCTGCGGGTCACGGGACGCCGAGGCAGACCGGCCGGTCGAACCCGACACGCTGTGGCGGCTCTACTCGATGACCAAGCCGGTCACGGCGGTGGCCGCCATGATCTTGTGGGAGGAGGGCGGCTTCGAGCTCACCGACCCGGTCAGCCGGTACATCCCGTCCTTCGCGGACGTCCGGGTGTTCAGCGGCGGAACCGACGTGGCCCCGCTCACCGTGCCCGCCACCGAGCCGGTGCGCGTCTGGCACCTGCTGACCCACACGGCCGGGCTGACCTACGGGTTCATGCGCGCGCACCCGGTGGACGGCATCTACCGGGCCCGCGGGTACGAGTGGTCGGTACCGCCGGGCACCAACCTGGCCCAGGCTTGCGACGCCTTCGCCAGCATGCCACTGCTCTACCAGCCCGGCCGTGAGTGGGCCTACTCGGTGGCCACCGACGTACTGGGCCGGGTCGTCGAGGTGGTGTCGGGGCAGCGGCTGGACGAGTTCTTCGCGAGCCGGATCTTCGGCCCACTAGGCATGACCGACACCGCGTTCTGGACCAGGGACCCGGACCGGCTGGCCGCCCTGTACATGCGCGGCCCCGGCGGCCAGCGGCAGCGGAACGACGCGTTCGGGGCGGCGGTGCTGTCCGAGCCCGCCTACCTCAGCGGGGGTGGCGGGCTGGTCTCAACCGCGGGCGACTACGACCGGTTCACCCAGATGCTGCTGCCCCGGCCGGGCAGCCCGGGCGGGGAACTGGACGGCGTCCGGCTGCTCGGCCCGCGCACGGTGGCCTACATGAGCCGCAACCACCTGCCCGGCCACCTGGACCTGGCCGAGTTCGGCCGCCCGCTGTACGCCGAGGTGCCGTTCACCGGTACCGGCTTCGGGCTGGGCTTCGCGGTCACCATCGACCCGGTGCCGGGCAAGGTGCCCTGCTCGGCGGGCGAGCTGGCCTGGGGCGGCGCGGCCAGCACCTCGTTCTGGATCGACCCGGCCGAGGAGCTGACGGTGTCGTTCTTCACCCAGCTGGTGCCGTCGAACGCGTACCCGGTCCGGTCCCAGCTGCGGCAGCTGGTGTACCAGGCGGTCGTGGACTAGCGCCGCGGTCAGAGCTCGCCGCGCTGGCGGAGCTCTTCGCGGAACTCGTCCAGGGCCTCGTCCTGGCCGGGGCCGAGGCCGTCGAGCACGATCATCTCGCGGCCAGTCCAGTAAGCACCGGCGTACTGGCCGTCCGGCCCGGACTGGACCAGCAGGAAGTTGTGCGCGATCTTGATGTGGTCGCGCACCGCGTCCCAGGAGGTGCCTACGGGCACCAGACCGACCGAAGGGGGCTCGCTGTCGTCATAGTTCAGTCCGTCGAGCACGGGAGCACGGTAACCAGGTCCGGGTCCGCATCCCGTCTCACTTTGGGCCCGGAGCGCGCGGAACCGATGAGTCCGGGTGCCGCGCAGCGTCTGAGCGGTATCGGGGAGAGGAAGGAACCGGTCATGAGCGGTACGAAGCCAGAAATCGCCGGGGTGGGCCCGCTGGAGCGGGGGTTCACCGCGGTGCTGGAGCTGAGCCCGGCCAAGGGCGGCTGGACCTACGTGGTGATGCCGGATTCGGCCACGTACTTCGGCACCCGCGGCCTGGTCAAGGTGCGCGGCACGGTCGACGGGCACCCGTTCCAGAGCTCGTTCATGGCCCTGGGCGACGGGCGGCACAAGCTGCCGGTCAAAGAGGATGTCCGGACCGCGATCGGCAAGCAGGCGGGCGACACCGTGGTCGTCCAGCTGACCGAGCGGATCACCTAGGACGGGTCAGCCCGCGCCCGGCCCGGGGTGGCTCGCGTCCCAGCGAGCCTGGACGGCGGGGTAGATCTGCTCGTGATCGCGGGGCACCTGGCTCTTGACCCGGCGCGTCCGGTCATCGGCCAGCACCTCGACCTGGCCCGCCTCGACCGCGTCGAAGACCTGCCGGGCGACGTCCTCCGGGCGGTCCTTCGGGAGGCCGCGGGCCAGCTCGGCCGCCATCTCGGTGTCGATGAACCCGGCGTGCACCCCCACGACCAGCGTGCCCTGGGGGGCCAGCTCGATCCGGGCTCCGTTGGTCAGCGCCCATTCGGCCGCCTTCGACGCGCCGTAGCTGCCGTTGTCCGGGTTGGTGAAGAAGCTGACCACGGACATCATGTTGACGATCGCACCGCCGCCGTTGGCCGCCAGCACGGGCGCGAATGCGCGGCACATGGCCAGCGTGCCCAGGTAGTTGGTCTCGATCTCGGTCCGGGCGCCGTCCATGGTGGGCGCCCCGATCAGCGGGCTGGTGGTCATCACGGCGGCGTTGTTGACCAGCAGATCCACGTCGGCGCAGCGGGCCGCGGCCGCGGCGACCTGATCCGGCCGGGTGATGTCGAGCTCGACCGGTATCCCCGGCCCGGTCACGCTGGCCGGGTTACGGGCGGCCGCGTAGATGGTCCTGGCGCCCCGGGCGGCCAGCTCGGCCACGAACGCCCGTCCCAGCCCGCGCCCGGCCCCGGTGACCAGGGCCACTGAGTTCTCGATTCGCATGATCCCATCCTGGCGTGGGAGCTGGCGCAGCCGGAGCCGCCCGGCCGGGGCGTGATCCGCGGGGAACGGGCCTTGAAGCTAAGCGTTCTGGCGGGCGACCGCGGTGCTGAGCACGGTGGCGAACGCGGTCCAGGCGATCTCGGGCACGGCCAGGGCGGCCGCGGTGGGGTCGGCGCGCCGGGCCACCGTGGCGTAACGCAGCATGACCGCGCACAGCAGGGCGGAGTCCGCGGTGGCGGCCCAGTACCGGCGGGCACCGAACTCAAGGGGCACGTAGCCGCTGCGCAGGACCACGGCCAGCGCCCACCAGGCCAGCGCGGCCTGCGCGTGCGGCACCTCGGGACCCGCGGCGCGGCGGGCGCGCCACAGCCGCCAGGCCGAGGTGGCCGTGGTCAGATTGAGTCCCGACCACACCACCGGGAACACCGGGCCCGGCGGGGCGAACGCGGGCTGCCGGAAGGTCCGGTACTGGTCCCGGGTACCTGAGCGCCGCTGCCCGGCCCAGGCGGACAGGCCCTGGGCAGACGCGTAGACGCCGGCCAGGGCGGCCCAGGAAGCGAGGCCATGCCAGTCGCGCGGGTTAGTCATCGCGGCACCCGGTGCCCGGCGTCAGCGGGGACGGCTCCCCCGCCGCCGGGGCCCGGGCCCGGGCCGTCCATCAGTTCGGGCATCTAGCCAGTATGCCGGCCACCTGCCCGGCCAGGGCGGCCGGGGCGGTCAGACGGTTGTCGACCGTGTGGTGCGGCGCCTCGGGCTCACGGTCCAGCCCCATCCGCTCGGTGAAGGCGCCGAAGTCGGCGACCTTGCCGGTGTCGCGGGCCGAGGCGCGGGCGGCCAGCCGGACACGAAGAGTCGCGGCGTCCGAGCGGACCCAGATCAGGTGGACGGGATCCCCGCCCAATGCTGCCACCCAGTTCCGCCAGCGGGCGGCGGAATGGATCTGCTGGGTGAACGGCCCGGACAGCAGGACCGGGACGCCATGGGCGCGGATCTCCCGCGCGGTCGCGGTCATGCCCGCGTACTCGTGCACCTTGATGTGCTCGTCATACCAGGGACCTTCACGTTCGCCGGCCGGGCGCCCGGCCGCGGCGAGGGTGGCGGCCACGAAGCCGCCGTACATCGTGTCCTTGTCGAGCAGGGCCGGCGGCGGATCCAGGCGGCCCAGGAGCAGGCGGGCCACGGTGCTCTTGCCCGCCCCGGGCGGTCCCGCCACCACCCACGCCGCCGCGCCGCCCATGTGCGGGAGGATACGCCATGGCAGGAAAGGTGGGGTTTTTGACATTGCGGTCACAGGCCGGGGCCGCGACGATGAAGAGGTGGCCAGCCGAAGCGTGCTGATCGTCCTGTTCGACGGGGTGCAGAGCCTCGACGTGACCGGGCCCCTGGAGGTGTTCGCCGGAGCCTGCGAGCCCGTCGGGCGGGCGGCATACGACATCACCACGGCCAGCGTGGGCGGAACGCCGGTGCGCACCGGGAGCGGGCTCACGCTTCTGCCGGACCGCGACCTGCTGGACGCGGGGACACCGCACACGGTGATCGTGCCAGGCGGCCCGGGCAGCCGGAGGCCAGCCCCGGAGCTGATCGGCTGGCTGCGCCACACGGCCGCGGGCGCCGAGCGGATCGTGTCGGTCTGCACGGGGGCGTTCCTGCTGGCCGAGTCGGGGCTGCTGCGCGGGCGGCGGGCCACCACCCACTGGGCGAACTGTGCGCGGCTGGCCGAGCGGTACCCGGACGTGACCGTGGTGCCGGAGCCGATCTTCGTCCGCGACGGGAACGTGGCCACCTCGGCCGGGGTCACGGCGGGCATCGACCTGGCGCTGGCCCTGGTCGAGGACGACCACGGGCGGGAAGTGGCACTGCACGTGGCCCGGCAGCTGGTGGTGTTCCTGCGGCGGCCGGGAAACCAGACCCAGTTCAGCGCGCAGCTGCGGGCCCAGGTGGCCCAGCGGGAGCCCCTGCGCGAGGTGCAGCGCTGGATCACCGAGCATCCCGGCGACAACCTGTCCGTGGATGCGCTGGCCAAGCGGGCCCGGCTGTCACCGCGGCAGTTCGCGCGGGCGTTCACCGCCGAGACCGGGACGCCGCCCGGCCGGTACGTGGATCAGGTCCGGCTGGAGGCGGCCCGGCGGCTACTGGAGGACACCCGGGACGGGGTGGAGCAGATCTCCCGCCGTTGCGGCTACCACACGCCGGAAGCCATGCGGCGGGCGTTCCGGCAGTCTCTGCAGGTCTCACCAGCCGAGTACCGCCGTCGTTTCTGAGCGCCCGCATCGGGCGGATCACCATGGAGGAACAGTCATGCAGATCGCCATCGTGCTTTTTCCCAGGTTCACCGTGCTCGACGCGATCGGGCCCTACCAGACGCTGAGCTACCTGCCCGGAGGCGAGGTGGTGTTCGCCGCCGAGCAGGCGGGCCCGGTACGGGACGAATCCGGCCAGCTCGCCCTGGTCGCCGGCGCCACGCTGGCCGACGTACCGCAGCCGGACGTGGTGGTGGTCCCGGGCGGCCCGGGCACCGACGCCCTGACGGGAGACGGACCGGTCGCCGACTGGCTACGGGCGGTGGACCCCACCACCACCTGGACCACATCGGTGTGCACCGGGTCACTGACGCTGGCCGCGGCCGGGTTGCTGACCGGGCGGCGGGCCACGTCGCACTGGCTGGCCCTGGAGCAGCTGGCCCGGTTCGGCGCGGTGCCAGCCACCGAGCGGGTGGTGTTCGACGGGAAGTACGTGACCGCGGCCGGAGTGTCGGCGGGGATCGACATGGGGCTGACCCTGGCCGGCCGGCTGGCCGGCGACGAGGTCGCCCAGGCCACCCAGCTCATGCTGGAATACGACCCGCAGCCGCCGTACACGGCGGGCTCACCGCGGACCGCGCCGGCCGGCATCACCGCCCGGCTGCGTGGCGGCAGCCGCTACCCCCAGCCGGTCAGCAACGGTCAATAACCTGGCCGGGTAGCATCGGGGACCGTGGCCGAGGCTGGGATCACCCGCAGATTCAACGTCCGGATTCCGCTGCGGGACGGGATCACGCTCGCCGGTGACCTCGTCCTGCCAGAGCAGCAACCCGCGCCGGCCGTGGTCATGCGGACGCCGTAC
This sequence comes from Streptosporangiaceae bacterium, assembly GCA_036401415.1. Taxonomy (GTDB): domain Bacteria; phylum Actinomycetota; class Actinomycetes; order Streptosporangiales; family Streptosporangiaceae; genus Bog-532. Next base: position 767 of record DASWVA010000047.1, on the reverse strand, counting down.
GGGCGTTCCGGGGAACGGCAGTCCAAGCGGGCCGAGGTCTTCGCCCGGGCCGGGTATGCCTACCTGGGCGTGGACGTGCGCGGCCGGGGGGACTCCGACGGCGCCTTCGAGCCCTACCGCAACGACGGGCCGGACGGCGCCGGCGTCATCGACTGGGTCGCGGCCCAGGACTGGTGCGACGGCGCGGTGGCCACGTACGGGGGCAGCTACCCGGGCCGGATCCAGTTCCTGACCGCGCTGCACCGGCCGGCTGCCCTGAAGGCCATGATCTGCCTGGTCACGCCGAGCGACCCGTTCGTGGAGTGGCCGACCGGGGTGCCGGACCCGATGCACCTGCACTGGTTCCGGCTGACCGACGGGCGGGCCATCCAGTACACCGGAGACACCGACTGGATGAAGGTGTACGCGCACCGGCCGATGATCACCATGGACGAGGCGGCCGGCTTCGTCTCGGCCAACTGGCGGGAGGAAGTCCGCCACACCACGCTGGACGAGTGGTGGGAGCCGATCCGCTACCAGCACCGCATCGGCGAGCTGGACCTGCCGGTGCTGCACGTCTCCGGCTGGTACGACGACGAGCAGATCGGCACCCCGGCCAACTTCGCGGCCATGACCGCGGCCGGGCAGGCGGGCCAGCGGCTGCTGATGGGGCCGTGGGGCCACGCGGTCAACACCACCCGGACGCTGGGCGAGGTCGACTTCGGCCCGGACGCCCTGATCGACCTGGACGCGCACATGGTGGCGTTCCTGGACGAGCACGTCCGCGG
>DASWVA010000046.1:0-2279 GCA_036401415.1 Streptosporangiaceae bacterium | reverse complement strand
CGTGCCGCCGGCGTCGAGCACCCCGGCCTCCCGCTCGATCTCGGACCGGACGGCCCGCTCGACCGAGCGCAGCGAGTTGACGTTCTTGGTCTCGGTCCTGGTCCCGAGCTGGGCCGATCCGCGCGGGGCGATCGAGGTGTTCACGTCGCAGCGCAGCGAGCCCTCCTCCATCCGGACGTCGGACACGCCGAGCGAACGGAGGACGTCCCGCAGTTCGGTGACGTAGGCGCGGGCCACCACCGGGGCCAGCGCCCCGGTGCCGGTGATCGGCTTGGTCACGATCTCGACCAGGGGGATGCCGGCCCGGTTGTAGTCGACCAGCGAGTAGTCAGCGCCGTGGATCCGGCCGGTGGCCCCGCCCACGTGCAGCGACTTGCCGGTGTCCTCCTCCAGGTGCACACGCTCGATGCCCACCCGGACCTGCTGCGCGCGGCCCGGGCCGGGACCGTTCTCGTCCTCGAGCGTGACATCCAGCCAGCCGTCCGTGCACAGCGGCTCGTCGTACTGGGAGATCTGGAAGTCCTTGGGCATGTCCGGGTAGAAGTAGTTCTTCCGCGCGAACCGGCACCACGAGGCGATCGAGCAGTTCAGGGCCAGCCCGATCTTGATCGCGTACTCGATCGCGGTCTGCGACGGCACCGGCAGCGACCCGGGCAGGCCCAGGCAGGTCGGGCAGGTCTGAGAGTTGGGCTCACCGCCGAAGACGGCGGGGCAACTGCAGAACAGTTTGGTCCGGGTGCCCAGCTCGACGTGAGTCTCCAGGCCGATGGCGGGGTCGTAGCGCGACACCGCCTCGGCGTACGGCACGAGCAGGGGGGTGGTCACCGGTCCGCTCCCTTCTCGTCGGTGGCGGCCTTGTCGGTGGCGGCCTTGTCGGTGGCGGCCTGGACTGCGGCGGTCAGGCTGCCCGGTCCGGTCGCCTCGGCCAGCAGCGGGTGCCCCCAGCGCCCGGCGAACGCGGCCTCGACGGCGGCGGCCACCCGGTAGGCGCGGTCGTCGGCCAGCACCGGGGCCATGATCTGCAGGCCCACGGGCAGGTTGTCCTCGGGGGCCAGGCCGCACGGCACCGACAGGGCCGCGTTGCCGGCCAGGTTGGACGGGATCGTGCACAGGTCGGCCAGGTACATCGACATCGGGTCGTCGGCCCGTTCACCGATCCGGAACGCGGTGGTCGGCGTGGTCGGCGAGACCAGCACGTCGGCCTGGCCGTACGCGGCCTCGAAGTCGCGGGCGATCAGCGTGCGGACCTGCTGGGCCTTGCCGTAGTAGGCGTCGTAGTACCCGCTGGACAGCGCGTAGGTGCCCAGCATGATGCGCCGCTTGACCTCGTCGCCGAACCCGGCCTCGCGGGTCAGCGCCATCACCTCTTCCGCGCTCCGGGTGCCGTCGTCCCCGGCCCGCAGCCCGTACCGCATGGCGTCGAACCGGGCCAGGTTGGACGAGCACTCGCTCGGCGCGATCAGGTAGTAGGCGGGCAGCGCGTACCGGAAGTGCGGGCAGGACACCTCGGTGACCTTGGCCCCGAGTGATTCGAGCAGCTCCACGGCCTGGGTGAACCGGGCCAGCACGCCCGGCTGGTAACCCTCCCCGGACAGCTCGGTGACCACGCCGATGCGCAGCCCGGACACGTCCGCCTGCCGGGCCGCGGCCACCACCGGCGGCGCGGCGTCCGGGATCGAGGTGGCGTCCATCGGGTCGTGCCCGGAGATGGCCTCCTGCAGCAGGGCCGCGTCGAGCACCGTCCGGGCCAGCGGGCCCGGCGTGTCCAGGGAGGACGCGAACGCGATCAGGCCGTACCGGGAGTTGCCGCCGTAGGTGGGCTTCACCCCGGTGATGCCGCACACCGCGGCCGGCTGCCGGATCGAGCCGCCGGTGTCGGTGCCGATGGCCAGCGGGGCCTCGAACGCGGCCACCGCCGCGGCCGAGCCGCCGGACGAGCCGCCGGGGATCCGGTCCAGGTCCCAGGGGTTGCGGCTGGGGCCGAAGGCGGAGTTCTCGGTGGAGGAGCCCATGGCGAACTCGTCCATGTTCGTCTTGCCGAGGATGATCGCCCCGGCCTGGCGCAGCCGGGTGGTGACGGTCGCGTCGTACGGGGGGCGCCAGCCGTCCAGGATCTTCGACCCCGCGGTGGTCGGCATGTCCGTGGTGGTGAACACGTCCTTCAGCGCGACCGGGACGCCGGCCAGCGGGCCGAGCTCGGCCCCGGCCGCGCGGCGGTCGTCCACGACCCGGGCCGCGGCCAGCGCCTCGTCCGCCGCGACGTGCAGGAACGCGTGCAC
>DASWVA010000045.1:0-7377 GCA_036401415.1 Streptosporangiaceae bacterium | reverse complement strand
GGCCGGCCCCGGGCCCCCGCCGGCCCGAGCGTCCCCGCCCGCCGTCGGCTCAGGGCTACGGTGTCCCGCCCGGTGAGCTGACCCAGCCGATCCAGATCTTCCAGCCGCAGCCGCGGTTCATCGCCAACCCCTACGAGGCCGAGAACACCTACCTCGACGTGGTGGCCGACGAGACCTCCCTCGACCTGCTGCGGGAGCGGCCAGCCAGTACCGGGACCAGCCTGGGCCGGACCACCGGATCGATGGCGGTGGGCACGCTGCTCTCCCGGGTCACCGGCTTCCTGCGCACGTTCGTGTTCGCGTACGCGCTGGGCATCGGCTACCTGAGCAACACCTACAACAACGCCAACACGATCCCGAACGCGGTCTACGACGTGATGATCGGCGGCGTGCTGACCAGCGTGGTGGTCCCCCTGCTGATCAAGGCGGCCAAGGAGCACCGGGACGGCGGTGACGCCTACAACCAGCGGATGTTCACCCTCACCGTGCTGGCCCTCGGCGCGGTGACGATCGTGGCCACGGTCGCCGCCGGACTGCTGGTGGACCTGTACGCGGGGTCGGTCCCCGGGCGTCAGCACCAGCTGATGGTGGTGTTCGCCTACTTCTTCATTCCGCAGATCTTCTTCTACGGACTGAGTTCGCTGATGGGGGCGATCCTCAACACCAAGAACAGTTTCGCCGCGCCCATGTGGACCCCGGTCATCAACAACGTCGTGGTGATCGTGGTCGGCCTGCTGTTCGTGGTCACGGTGGGGTTGAACAAAACCGTCGGCAACGTCTCATCCGGCGGCGTTCTGCTGCTCGGGATTGGGACCACCCTGGGCATTATCGTTCAGACCGTCGCCCTGATCCCGGCCCTGCGCCGGGTCGGCTTCCGGTGGCGCCCCCGGTTCGACTTCCGCCGCGCGGAGCTGGCCGAGATCGGCCGGATGGCCCTGTGGATGTTCGGGTACGTGGTCTCCACCCAGATCACGTTCATCGTCACCACCAACGTGGCCAACCTGGCCAGCGGGCACAACGGGATCGTTGGCGTGACCGCCTACAACCTCTCGTACTCGCTGTTCCTGCTGCCGTACGCCATCATCGGGGTTTCGGTCACCACGGCTCTGCTGCCCCGGATGAGCAAGAACGCCGCCGAAGGCCGGTTCCAGCAGGTCCGCGACGACTTCTCCTACAGCATCCGGCTGTCCTCGGTGATCCTGGTGCCGGCCGCGCTGCTGCTGGCGGTGCTGGGCCCGCCGTTGTGCGAGTTCCTGTTCGCGCACGGCAGCACGCACACTCCGGGCGCGCGGTACACCGGCGAGGCATTCGGCGCCTTCTCACTCGGCCTGATGCCGTTCGTCATTTTCCAGCTGCTGCTCCGGGTGTTCTACGCCCTGCACGACAGCCGGACGCCGGCCATCATCGGTTTCCTGACCATGATCGCCACCGTGATCGGCAACCTGGTGGTCTACCTCATCCTGCCGCCCGGCCAGGTGGTGGTGGGGATGGCCTTCGTCTACGGCCTGACCAGCGTGCTCAGCGCCGCGATCGCCTGGCGGCTGCTGAACCGGCAGCTCGGCAGCCTGGACGGGCGGCTGGTGACCCGCAGCCTGGTCCGCATGCACGCGGCCACGATCCCGGCGCTGATCTTCGCCTTCGTGACCACGGTCACGGTCGGGGTGGTGCTGCATCCGGGCCCGGTCTACGGATTCGTCGTGTTGCTCGTGGGCGGGGGCGGGGCTCTGCTGCTGTACGTCATCGTGGCCAGGGCCCTGCACCTGGACGAGCTCAGCCAGCTGATGCGCATGGTCGGCGGCCGGTTCGGCCGCCCATCGGCGTCAGGCGCCGGCCGCTGATTGGGGTACGGCAGGTGGCCAGTGCGTGTCCAGCCCGAGACCGCCCTGGGATGTGCGGGCGGGACGTGGGATCATAGAGACGGGACATCGACGCCGATCGCGTATAACGGTTTACACGGGGCCGTCCGCCGGTAGCCCCGCCGGGAGGCCAAAGCGTCTTACCATTGGGGATACCGACCGCGCCGCGTTGATAACTCCGCCGATCCGATGGGGACCTGGAAGGAGGGTCGAGAGACAGCCCCGCTCTTGACGGGTGATGTATGAGTACGTACACCTCTGAACCGGGAACCAGGCTGGCTGGTCGCTACCGCCTCGAGGATCAGGTCGACGCGGGTAGTGGCTGGGCGCTGTGGAAAGCGATCGACGAGATACTCGCGCGGGCCGTCACCGTCCTGATGTTCGCGGAGAACTTTCCGCGCGTCCGGGAGGCGGTCACCGCGGCCCGGGCCGCCAGCCGCCTGAACGACTCACGCCTGTCCCAGGTGTTCGACGTCGATGACTCCGGTGAACGGGCCTACATCGTCATGGAGTGGGTGGCCGGTGAGTCGCTGGCCGACATGCTCAGCGACGGGCCGGTAGATCCCGCCTGGGCCGCCGCTCTGGTGGCCGAGGCGGCGCAGGCCATCTCCGTGGCGCATGCGGCCGGACTGGCCCACCTGAAGCTGGTTCCGGGGTCGTTGCGGTGGACGTCCGGCGGCGGGGCGAAGATCACCGGTCTGGGCATGGACGCCGCCATCGCGGGCGCCGGATCCGTCGAGGACGGCGCCGAGGACCCCGCGGTCGTCGATACCCGCCACCTGGCCTGGCTGATGTACGCCGCGGTGACCGGTTACTGGCCGGGCCCGCAGGACACCGGGCTGCCGCCCGCCCCCACCACCGACGGGTCGGTCTGCAGCCCCCGGCAGGTGTCGGCGGGAGTGCCCGCGAGCATCGACTCGATCATCTGCCAGGCGATGTTCCAGCGGCCGGGCCGTAACGGCCAGCTGATCAGGACGCCGCTGGACTTCGCCGATGCCCTGGCCGAGGTGGCCGCGCCCGCGGTGCCCACGCCGGTGCCGTACGAAGAGCTTGAGCACAACCACCGGATGGCCGAGGCCTCGCAGACGGCGCGGTACGGCAGCCCGCCGGCCGGTGCGACGCAGGCCGTGCCCTGGGGCGCGACCGGGCCGGGACACGACCGGCGCGGCGGCCGCGGAGGACGGGGCGGTCATGGTGGCCGGCGCCGGTCCAGCGGGGCGGCCAGGGCGCTGATCGCCGTGGTGGTGCTGGTCGTGCTGGTCGCCGCGGCCGCGGTGGCCTGGTCGCTCATTCACGCCGCCTCCCATAACGGGAACACCAAGACGGGCGGCGGGGCCGCCAGCCGGCACAGCAGTTCGGCCCGCCCGTCCGCCACGGCCGGGGCGGTGCTGAAGCCGGTGGGCGCCACCGCGGCCGACAACAGCGGCCAGGCCGCGGCCGCGATCGACGGCAGCCCGGCCACGGACTGGCACTCGCAGTTCTACCTCAACAACCCGGTCTTCGGCGGGTACCGGACGGGCTCCGGCCTGATCGTCGACATGGGCACGCAGGTCAAGCTCAGCCAGCTCCAGGTGCAGTTCGGTCCGACCTGCTGCGCGGCGGTACAGATCGGGATCGGCAACTCCGACGACCCGACCACGGACAGCGGCTTCACCACGGTGGCCAGTTCGCCCCGGGCGACCGGGACCATGAAGTTCAGCGTGAGCAGCCCGGCCACGGGCCGCTACGTGATGATCTGGTTCACCAAGCTGCCGCCCGAACCGGGGAACACCGGCAATTACGAGGCTCAGGTCTACGACGTGGTCGTGCGCGGGTCCAGCTGAAGCGCCCTGGCACACCGTGACCGAGCCCCGCCTCCCGGATCTTTCCGACGCTCAGCTCCTGCAGCGCCACGTCGAGGGCGACGCCGAAGCCTTCGGGGTGCTGTTCCTGCGGCACCGGGACCGGCTGTGGGCGGTCGCCCTGCGGACGCTGTGCGATCCCGAGGAAGCGGCCGACGCTCTGCAGGAAGCCATGATCTCCGCGTTCCGCCGGGCCGGTGACTTCCGCGGCGATTCCGCCGTGACCACCTGGCTGCACCGGATCGTGGTCAACGCCTCGCTGGACCGGCTCCGGCGCCGGGCGGCGCACGCGGCCAGTTCGGTCGGGGACGAGGACACCCTCGACCTGCTGGCCACCCAGGGCCGGGTACCGGCGACCACCGACCCGGCCAGCGTGCGGGACACGACCCTGGACGTGGAGGCCGCGCTGCGGCTCATCCCGCCCGAGCAACGGGCGGCGCTGGTCCTGGTCGACATGCTCGGGTATCCGGTGGCCGACGCCGCAGCCGTGCTGGGCATCTCGGTCGGGACGGTCAAGAGCCGCTGCGCCCGGGGACGGGCCCGGCTGCTGCCCCACCTGGCGCACCTGCGCGGCGGCGCGGCCGCGGATTCCGGCCCGGAAGACAGGATTTCACGGAACCGTACCGCGACCGGCAGCGTCTCACCTGGGCAGGGAGGAGATGAATGAGGCGTCACTCGGTGCATGCCGACCCGGAAGTCCTGGCTGAGCTCAGCGAAGGACTGATCAGCGGCAAGCGAGCCACCCGGATACACGCGCACCTGGCGGGCTGTCAGCGCTGCGCCCGGTGTAGTGCCGGGCTGGCTGAGATCAGCATGCTGCTGGCCTCGGTTCCGTCGCCGGCCATGCCGGAGGCGGTGGTCCGGCGGCTGAGCACGACGCTCGTGCAGGAAGCCACCAGCCGGTCTGGGCGGGTGGCTGCGGCCACCCGGCCGGCGGAGGAGAACCTTTCCGCTCCGGTGCTCAGGTTCCAGGGCGCCCGGGGCAGGCGGCGGGGCGGGCCCAGCCCGGTGGCGGCCCGGGCGTTCGCGGCCGCGGCCGCGGCCTGCGTGGTGGCGGCCGGCGGGTACACGCTCGTCCAGCTGACCTCCGGCCCCGGCCCGGGCCCCCGCCAGGTGGCGGGCGGACCCTCCGTGAGTTCATCGCCCACCCGTGGCACGCACGCGATTCCCTTGATCCCGCTGACCCCCAGTCAGGGCACCGGCACGTCGAATCTGCTGTCCTTCCGGGTTATCGACAGCGGCATCGACTACCGGGGCGGCGGCCACCTCGGCCCGCAGATCAAGACGGAGCTGGACCAGGTGGCCGCGCTCAGCCCGGCCGGGTCCTCCGGAGCCCGGGTGCTGCATTCACCGACCCCCCAGCAGTACGCCTGCGTGGTGGACGTCACCGGGGACGTCGAGCCCGCCCTGGTGGATTCGGCCCGTTACGACGGCCGCCCGGCCACGATCATCGCCCTGGGGCACCTGGGGAATCAGGTCAGTCAGGCCTGGGTGGTGGGACCGTCCTGCTCGGCCGATGACACCGACATTCTCCAGCACGTGACGCTGCCTGCCCCGGGCGGCTGATCAGCCTTTCCGTCCGTACTGCCTGCGGGAATCAAAGCACCCTAGGATCGGTTGCATCCCGTGCAGTCAAGGAAGGGCAGCAAGAATGACCGCCGTGCGCAATGTCATCATCATCGGATCCGGCCCGGCCGGATACACCGCCGCGGTCTACGCGGCGCGCGCGCGGCTCGAGCCCCTCCTGTTCGAGGGCTCGGTGACCGCCGGCGGTGCGCTGATGCAGACCACGGACGTCGAGAACTTTCCCGGCTTCCCGGACGGGGTGCTCGGTCCCGAGCTGATGGAATCGCTGCGGAAGCAGGCGGAGCGGTTCGGTGCGGAGCTCGTCACCGACGATGTGACCTCGGTCGACCTCGCCGCCGACCCCAAGGTGGTGCGGACCAACGACGAGACCTACCTGGCCAAGTCGGTCATCGTGGCCAGCGGTTCGCGCTACCGCGAGCTGTCCATCCCCGGGGAGAAGGAACTGGCCGGGCACGGGGTGTCCTGGTGTGCCACCTGCGACGGGTTCTTCTTCCGTGAGCAGGACATCGCGGTCGTCGGCGGCGGCGACTCGGCCATGGAGGAGGCGACCTTCCTCACCCGGTTCGCGAAGTCCGTCACGGTCGTCCACCGCCGGGAGACCCTCCGCGCCTCCAAGATCATGCAGGACCGGGCCTTCGACAACCCGAAGATCCGGTTCGCGTGGGACAGCGAGCCCGTCGAGGCGCTGGGTGACACCAAGCTCACCGGGCTCAAGGTCCGTAACGTCAGGACCGGCCAGGAGGACGTCCTGCCCGTCAGCGGCTTGTTCGTGGCCATCGGCCACGACCCGCGCAGCGAACTGTTCACCGGTCAGCTCGACGTGGACCCCGAGGGCTACCTGAAGATCCAGCACCCCACCACCCGGACCAACATCGAGGGCGTCTTCGCCTGCGGCGATGTGGTCGACCACATCTACCGGCAGGCGGTCACGGCCGCCGGGTCCGGATGTGCCGCCGCCATCGACACGGAACGCTGGCTGGCCAGCCAGGAAGACTGATTGTCATACTCATCGATCGAACGAGAGAAGTGAATTGCTGTGGGTGCGACCAAGGTAGTCACCGACGCGACATTCGACCAGGAAGTCCTGAAGAGCGACAAGCCCGTAGTCGTTGACTACTGGGCTGAGTGGTGCGGCCCCTGCCGCATGGTCGCCCCGGTCCTGGAGGAGATTGCCGCCGAGAACGCCGACAAGATCCAGGTCGTCAAGCTGAACATCGACGAGAACCCGACCGTGGCGCAGAAGTACGGCATCATGGCCATCCCGACCATGAACGTCTTTTCCGGCGGCCAGGTTGTGAAGCAGATCGTCGGGGCCAAGCCGAAGTCGGCGATGCTCAAGGAGCTGGCTGACTTCCTCTGACGGTCATCGGCATCAGGGAGCCTGGGAGGCCGCTTCGGCGGCGCCTGCGGCTCCCTTTTGCTGTCCGGCGCGTGGTCAGGCGGGGCGCAGTATGCCTTCCGGGACGCGGGTGGGCGTCATGGAGCCGAGCAGGCGTTCCAGCGCCACCTCGACGTCCTCGCGCCAGGACATGGCGGTCTTGAGCTCCAGCCGCAGCCGGGGGTAACGGTGGTGCGGGCGCACGGTCTTGAAACCCACCGCGAGCAGGTAATCCGCCGGCAGCACGCACGCATTCGGCTCCCAGGTATGCGTGCCAAATGCCTCAATGGCTTTTACTCCGCGCCGGGTGAGGTCTTTGGCCATATTCTGCACCAGCATGCGCCCCAGGCCGCCACCGGCGAATTCGGTGAGCACATGAGCCGTCATCAGCAGCACGGCGTCGCCGCTGACCGGGCTGGTGGGAAAGGCCACCGACCGCGGCACGTGCGGCGGCGGCGCATAAAGCGCGTACGCGGCCGGAGCGCCGTCGACGTACGCGATTTTCCCGCAGCTGCCCCACTCGAGCAGTACCGACGACACCCAGGATTCCTTTTCCAGGCCGGGCTCCCCGGCCTCAGCGGCCCGGGCGCTGGCGACCGGATCCAGTTCCCAGAAGACGCACGCCCGGCATCTGGGCGGCAGATCATCCAGGTTATCCAGGGTGATATTCGCGAGTCGGCGCGACACTTTGCTCCCAGAGTCTCGCATGCCCTTA
>DASWVA010000044.1:0-7432 GCA_036401415.1 Streptosporangiaceae bacterium | reverse complement strand
TTTCAGGAGCGGCGGGCGGCGGAAACTCCCTGGCGGAACGCGGCCAGCGCATCGGGGTAGTCGGCCAGCTGCCACGTCTGCGCCGCGCGCTGCGGCGGGCCACCATAGCTGGGCACGGTCAGCGGCACCAGCGAGACATCGAGGATGAGCTGGTAACCGGCCTGCTGCCAGGAGGCCAGCACCGGCTGCGCGGACGACTCGGAGACTGGCTGATCCTCGGGCAGGAATGTCTCGGCGTACTCCAGGCGGCCGCCGAGCAGCAGGCCGAGGTCGTTCACCCCGGCCGGGCCATTTGCGTCCGCGCCCAGGCCGGCCAGCAGCGGACCGGGCGGGACAGCCTGGTCGGAGGCCACGTGCTGGACCGCCCAGTAGACGCCGATGGCGTGGTGAGCGTGCAGCCAGGTGAGCATGCGGGTAATGAAGGCCGGGTCGTCCTGGCCGCCGAAGCTGTGGAAGTCCAGGCCCCATTCAGGGATGGCGATGGGCTTGCCGGTGAGCCGGGACAGCTGCGCGAGCCAGTCCAGGCCGCCCGGCTGGGCAAGGATCTGCCGCCACTTCGCGTCGTGGTCCAGCTGGCCGGACGCGGTGTGCGGGTAGGTGTTATCGGGACCGCCGTACCAGTCATAGGTGTCGGTACCTACCAGGTCCACGTAGGCCGTACCGGGCCACGCGTCGGCCGCCGCGGCGGTGCCGGGGAAGACGGCCCACAAGAACCGGAAGCGCTGCCCCGGCACCGACCGCATGGCATCCACGGCATGCCGCCAGGCCAGGACGTAGCAGTCCGGCTCGGCACGCGGGCATTTCCGCTCGCTCCAGTCGTACCAGCCGCCGGTCATCTCCCGGCCGAGGTCGATGATGGCGCCGGCGAAGCCGTTTTTCACGAGCAATGCGCCGAGCGTGCGGAACCCGGCATCCTCCGCGCCGGCGGCGGCAGCCACCAGCGCGGCGTTCGGCTGTTCCCAGTAGCCCAGCGCGGTGTCCGGGGTTCCCTGCCGCAGCAGCGCGGTCAGCGGGGAGGGGGGTGAAGATGACGGGCTGAAGTCTGACCAGTGGCCGAGCACGGACGCGATGATCGCGGCCACCGCAATCAGGGCCGCAACCGCCAGGACTCCAAGCCGCGACCGGGCCCGCGAGGGTGGCGCGCGCCGCGCCACCTCACCGTCCTGCCGCGTCGGTGCGGTGCCTGGTGGGATGGCTGGCCATCCTTTTACGGTACGTCGAGGGTGGTTTGTGCCCGCAACCCAGGAGACACAGTCATCGCCCCCACCGCCGCGCTTGATCCACGTGATGCTCTACTGCAGGTCGGCCAGCAGCAGTTCGACGATCGCCTCCTCGTGCACCACGACATCGGCTGCCGCCATGGCCTGGCCCAGCGCCTCATCCCAGGGTGTCCGCTCCGCCCGCCCGCTCAGTCCCAGCCGGCCGGCCGCCGGGAGCCGCTCGACCGCCGCGGCGTAGTCGTCCCGCCCGAACCGCCAGGGAAGGGCCCCCCGTTCGAATACCCGCCGCGCGATCGCGATCCCCGGCCAGTCGAAGTCCCCGTGGTAGCGCACGCTCATCCGCCCGAGCAGCACCATGCCCGCCGCGGCCGGATTACCGGAGAAACACGCCACCGGCCGATCCACCCCCGCCGCCGCGAAGCGCTGCAGCACCTGCGGGTTCTCACACGCATGAACGATCTCCCCGGCCGGCGTCAGCGCACCCGCGCGCTGGAGTTCGAGCACGGTCAGGTGCGTCACCAGCCCCAGTTCAGCCCGCTCCCGCATCATCACCGACCAGCGGTCACCGCCCGGCGGCCGCAAGCCAAAGGTGATGACGGTGCCGGAAATCTCGTCGGTCGCCACCCCAACGCGCTGCCACAGCTGACGCCGCTCCGCCGCCGACCCCGCGGGCTCACAATCCAGCGCGAACGCCAGCGCCCGCAAGACCATAGCCGCGGCCGGGACGCCGCCGTCGAGCCCATGCGCGTCGCCGGTGACCTGGCTGGCCAGCTCAGCCAGCCCGGCCGGCAACTGGGCGTTTCCCAGCACCCGCGCCAGAACCCGCACCGCCGTAACCGACGTGGCCCCCGCCGAAGCGGCCGGCAACCGGCTCAGGACGCCGCTGCGACGAAGCCACTCCAGCCACTGCGGCACCCAGTCCTGCCCGGCCAGGCCGTGCTCGGCCAGCACCTCCCCGAGCTGGGCCCACAGCTCCTGCCGCCCGGCGCGGGTGGCCTCCCGCTCGGCGGGCCGGTTCCGCAATGCGCCGCCCGTCAGCTCCGCGACCACCGGTACCAGCCCACGCCCCGCCGCGCTGGCCCGCAACGCGGCATCCAGCTCCGCCAGCCGGACCCGGGCCACGCCGCCCGCGACCGGCCGCCCGAGCAGGCCCGCGAGCCGGTCAGCGCCGTCGTCGTCGACCGGCACCACGACCGATCCCTGCACCGCGTGCCCGTTGCGTTCCAGCCGTTCCCGCAGCGAGGCCCACAACGGAAGCAGCGGCGCCGCCGTCAGGTACTCGCGCAGCCCGTCCGGGATCGGCGCGGTCATGCCGTGCGCAGGTGCCGGTTCCGCCCGTCCCAGTGGACGTGCGTCGTCACCGCCGAGCTGCCGTCGCTGCGCCGCACCTCGTACACGTCGAGCTGCGGAACCTCCGGAAAACACCCCCACAGTGCGTGCCCCGTCATCACGAAATCGAGATCCAGCGACACCAGCAGCCCCATCAACTCGGCCACCGTCCCGTCGTCGACCTTAGCGAACGCGTCGTCCAGGAGGATGAGCCGCAGCGCCCGGCCCCCGTCGCCCAGGCTGGTCAGGTAGCCGTCGGCGGCGGCGAACAACGTCACGTAAGAGACGAAGCGGGTCTCGCCCTGGGACAGCTTCGCCCGCCGGGACAGCCGGCGCTGCTGACCCTCCTCGGGGCCCAGGATGGTCACGGTGACCTCGTGCCAGTGCCGGTAGTCCAGCGCGGCGGCCAGATGGGTCGCGTAGCCGCTGCTGGGGTCGGCGGCGTAGAACACCTCGACCCGTTGCCGCAGCAGATCGGTCAGCTCGGCGTTCTGCGCCTCCGAGCGGACCGCGTCCGAGGTCGCCACCAGTTCGAGGATGCGGCCCAGGGTGGCATGGTCCTCGCGCAGCTTCCAGCCCAGCCGGACGCCGATCCCGTTGCTGGTGCGGATCTCGCGCAGGCTGGCGTTCATCGCCCCGATCAGCCGGTCGGCCTGGTTGACCCGGCGCCGGAGTTCCTCGGCCACCCCGCCCAGCACGAACCGGGTGAACACGGCCCGCTCCCGCTCGTTCAGCGCGGCCCGGCCGTCTTCGACCCGGGCCGCGAGCGCCCGCGCCGCACCCGCCAGTGTGCGGTCGTCCCCGGCTCCCGCGACCTCGACCAGCAGCACGCCGTCGTCGATGGTCTGCCGCACGTCGAGCTGGCCGGAGACCTCGCGGTCGAACTCCCGGAACGCGTTGGACGCCGTGTTCACCGACGCCGGCTGCCGCGGCGGCGGTACCGCCGTCAGCACCGCCTGCGCGGCGGACCGTACGTCCCCGACCTGCTCCAGGTGCACGATCCGGGCCGCCGCCACCTCTGCCGCCGCCGCGGCCAGGCCTGGCCGGGCCATGCACCAGTTGAACCGCTGGGCCGTCCCGGCCATCGCGGTGACCCGGATCCGGACGTTCTCCACGGCGTCCAGGCTGAGCCGCCGCGCGTCACCCAGCCGCGGCCCCAGCTCGGTCGCGGCCGCCTGTGCCGCCCGCTGGTCGCGCTCCGCGTGCTGGCGCGCCGCCGTGGTCTGGGCCAGCTCGGCCTTCGCCTGTTCGAGCGGGAGACCGATCGCCTCGTGCTGGGCGGCGAGCTCGCTGGCGGTGGCGTGCCACTGCGCCCAGCGCTCGGCGGCCGTCTGCTCGGCGGCATCCCGCCGTTCCGCGGCTTCCCCGGACCGCTGTCGTTGCTCGTCGTGCCGGCGCGCCCGTTCGGCCAGGCGCGTGAGTTCCCGGCTCAGCTGGCTGCTCTGGTCCTGCGCCCGGCGGGCCGCGGTCACGGTGTCGTTCAGTGCCCCGGTCTCGGCCGGCAGCCCGTGGTGGGCGCACTGCGCTTGGTGGGTGCTCATCTCGCTCACCCACCGGGTCCGGAGCTGGCGGGCGCGTTCGCTCTCCCGGGCGGCGCGGGCGGCGCTGCGGGACGCCCGGGCCGCGGCCTCGGCAGCGACCCGGCGGGCGGCGTGCAGGTCGGCTGTGCGGGGCGCGGACCGGACTAGCGCGTCGATCCGGCCGAGCCGGTGGTCCAGCCCGGCGCGCTGCTCCGCTCTCCGGGCGGCCTCCGCCCGGAGTCGCGCCAGCTCGGTGTCGATCTGCGCGATCCGCTCCTGCCGGTGCGCGGCCCGGGCGGCCGCCCCGATGTGCCGGGCACGGTCGGTGACGTGCCGCCCGCGCAGCGGCCCGTTCCGCCAGCGGCCATCGGCGGACACGCTGGTGACGGCGGTGCGGTCCTCGAAGCCGATGCCGGCCAGCACGGCGCGGATGGTTTCGGCGGGCAGCCGGGCAGCCGGGTCCGCGCGCAGCACCGCCGACAGGGCCCGGGCCGGCCGCCCGCTCGCCACGCTGGCCGGGCTGACCAGCAGTTCGCCGTCGGCGGCCACCAGCGCACCGTCCGGCTGGATGACCGCGCTGAGCAGGCCCGCGGCCAGCAGCGCCCCTTCCAGCCCGGCCTGCCCGGCCGCGTTGAGATGCCCGGTGAAGTCGACGCAACGCCACACCGGCTCACCGCCGCGGTCCCGGGCCAGCCACGGCGGATCAGCCGGTCTCGGGTCCCGGGCGGCCACCAGGTCCGCGCGTTCGCCGCCGAGTGCCTCTTCCTGTTCCCGGCCGCGGTCGCCGGCCAGGTCGAGGCGGGTCCGTTCGGCCTCGATCGAGGCCCGGGCCGGACGGCCCACCTCCCCGGCCACCTGGTCCAGCCCGTCCAGATCCGGGCCGTCCCGCGAGCTGTCACCGTCCCGCGAGCTGTCACCGTCGCCGGTCAGCGCCTCGGCGTCCAGGAGCAGCGGGCCGAGGGCCGGATGCGTGGCCCAGTCCCGCTCGCCGAGCAGCTCGCCGGTGCCTGTGTCACCCGTCCACGCCCGCCACGCCTGGGCGAGAGCCACGGCCCTGGCGTCCCGGTCGGCCGCCTGGCCGGACGCGGCCAGGTCGTCGTCGTCGGCGGCCGCCCGCAGGTGGTCCGCCTCGGTCTCCGCCCGCAGCACCTGCTGCTGGGTCTCGGCCAGCCGCCGGGCCTCGGCCAGGCGGCGTCCGGCCAGCGCCAGCCGTTCGGCTGCGCTCCCGGCCGCGGCGGTGGCCACCCGCCGCGCGCCGTCGATGTCGGCGGGGACGATCTCGGCCCGGGCCGGCGCCGGGCGGGTGATCTGCTCCTGGTCGCCGTCGCGACTGGTGCGCAGCAGCACCTGCACGGATGCGGGAGCCTGCTCGATCGTGCGCGCCTGCGCGGGCAGCCCGCCGGCGGGCAGGCCCGCCGCCTCCAGGCTCTGCCGCGCGGCCGGCAGGACAGCGGCCACGTCCTCGGCGGCCTGCCGCAGCTCACCCAGGGCGCGCCCGGCGTCGTCGACCGCGCGGGCGTGGTTCGCCCGCTCCCGCTCCGCCCCGGCCAGCGCCTGGTCGGCCGCCGCGGCCAGCGCCGCCTCGGCCCGGTCGCGCTGGACGAGGTCATCGGCGGTCTTGAAGATTTGCCGGGACTCGATGGCCTTAAGGACGTCGTCGATCTCGGCCAGTTCCTCGGCCAGCTGCGCCGCCTGCTCCTGCAGCCGCGCGGCCTCGGTCTCCAGGTCGGCCAGCTCCGAAGCCCGCTGCTCCGCGGTCGCTTCGGCCTCGACCACGGCCTCGGCGGCGCTCAGGGTGTCCCGGGCCACCGAACGCAGCGTCTCCGCGGCGTACCGCTGGTAGACGGCCAGGAAGGTGGCCACCCGCTGGGCCGAGTTTTCCAGCCGCTCCTGGGCGGCGCGGGTCTCGGTCAGGCCGTCGAGCTGCTCACCGGCCCGGGCCAGGGCTTCGTCGTGCAGCGGCGGCAGGGACTCCAGCAGGATCTGTGGCAGCCTTCCCTCGTCGATCCGGTTACCGACGTCCGGCGCGCGCAGGGTGTGCAGCAACTGCAGCAGCCCGTCGAAGCGGTCCCGGCCCGCGTCGCCGCCCAGCCCGAACACCTCGGTGCGGATCCGTTCCTTGTGCACGTTCGGGGAGTCGGTGATCCGCTCGGCCCCGATCAGCTCGGTCAGGGCGTCCCGGGACAGCGGCTCCCGCGTTGCCGACATGAGCGGGAGCCCGGCGCCGACCCGCAGGGCGGTGGTGAAGTACCAGACCTTGGTCGCGCCGGCGGACTGGCTGTGCCGGATCAGCGCCCCGACGGTGAGGTACTCATCGGGCCGGGCCAGCTCCAGCCACAGGTAGCCGATGCGGTTGGACTGGCCCTGGGCCCCGGTGCGCATCAGCTCGTCCAGGTTCACCCGGGCCGCGCCGGTCGCGTCCATCCGGCGGCGGTCGGCGTCCAGCAGGAACGGCAGCAGCATCTCCAGCGCCCGGGACTTGCCGGACCCGTTCGTGCCCCGCAGGATCATCCGGCCGCCGCTGAGGCCGAACTCGTTGTCCAGATAGTGCCAGACGTTGACGATGCCGGCGCGGGACATCCGCCAGCGCTCGTCGAAGCGGCGGGGCGGGCGTGGCTGATTCATCCGGGCATCTCCTGGGTGCGGACGTGCGGCTGGTACCGCGCCGCGAACGGGAAGATGGCCAGGCCCTCCTCGACTGGACGAGCCAGGTGCAGCGCTTGCAGCAGGTCCACGACGTCGGCCCGCAGCGTGCCCAGCGACTCCCCGTACACGGTCTTCCACGACTTCTGGTGCCGGCCGGCGAGTACGCCCAGCACCGTGTCGACCTGCGGCCAGGGCGCGAGGGCGGCGGGCCGGAGGGCGCCGCCGGCCAGGACCGCCGATTCGGCGGACGGCTGCAACGCCCTGGTCAGCTCACCCAGGAGCAGCAGCGCCGCCTGCTTGGTGCTGCCGCTGCCGGGAAAATCCAGGTCGGTGAGCGCGCCGGACGGGTCATAGGCCAATGCGCCTTCGGCCCGGACCTCCAGCACCAGCCCGAAGTTCTCATCCAGCTGCCGGGCCAGCTCGTTCCGCTCCCGGGACAGCACGTCGAGTTCGTCATCGGGCAGGTCGGCCCGGAACACGGCCGGGTTCTCCACCAGCCGCTGCCGGAGCCGCCTGCGCGGTGGCTCGGCCGAGCGCTGGGACCAGGTGTCCTGCGCCGTGGCGAACTGGTGCAGCGGGCTGGGCAGCAGGTGGATGAGCAGCGGGCGGTTGATGCTGAGCAGGGCCTCGTCCTCGCGGCGTTCACCCCAGGCGGCGAGCGCTCCGTCTGTCTCGGCCACCACCCCCCAGGCCGCCAGCAGCTTGAGCGCGGTCACC
>DASWVA010000043.1:0-13625 GCA_036401415.1 Streptosporangiaceae bacterium | reverse complement strand
TCATCAGCATCGACGTCCTGGACGGCGGACAGCGGGATGGCGATGTCCTTGCGGCCCCACAGGTGCCCCTCCTGGAGCAGTACGTGGGTGACCTGGTGGGTGCGCGGGTCGATGATCAGACCTTCGACGTGACCGATCTTGCCGTCGGTGGCGTGGACGGGCACCCGGTGCACGGCCACGTCGTCTGCGGAGGGCAGTGGCGCGTCGGCGGTCACCGTCTGCGCGGTGAACGGCACCTCGTCCCCCTCGACACTGACGTCGCCGGTGTAGTACGGGGCGGCCATGAACTGCGTCGGCCCGAACAGGGGGTAGGCCCCGCTGCCCGGCGTGTACTGGGTCTCCTCGGCCGATTCGAGCTGCTCGAACTGGCTCGCGGTGCAGTTCAGCGCGATGGTCCCGGTACCGGGGTCTACGCTGGCCACCAGGTCCAGCGGCACGAACCGGCCGAGCCCGGTCCGGTGGGCGGGCTCGACCACCAGGTGGGTGATGACCCACGGATCGGCGCCGCGGTCGGCCACCACCCAGATCAGCCGCCCGTCCACGCCGTCCTGGCCGTCCTGGCCGTCCTGGCCGTCCTGGCCGTGGACCTTGGCGCCGATGGTGAACTGCGTTTCGTCGGCCATGTTTTTCCCGTTCTGGTCGTCCCCGTGGCGGGGCACAGCGAGGGCCCTGTCTTCCTATCACGGCAGGCGGCCCATAATGGCGGCATGGGATGGCAGGACACGGCGAACCGGGTGCGGAGCAGGGTGGGAGCGTCGATCTTCCAGCGGGTGGCGGGTCCGGAAGGTCCCGCCCACCACGAGGTGATCTTCGCCCCGGACGGCGAGCGGTGGTTCGCCGACGACCGCCCGATCCGCCGCGTGCACGGTGACTCGTCGATGTTCGTGGGCGGCCTGCGGGCCCTGCTGCTGCAGTCCCTGCACCCGCTGGCCATGGCCGCGGTGGCCGGGCATTCGGGTTACCAGGGCGACCCGTGGGGCCGGCTGCAGCGCACCAGCTACTTTCTCGCCGTCACCACCTTCGGCCGGGTCAGCGACGCCCAGGCCACCATCGCCCGGGTCCGCTCCATCCACAGCCGGGTCACCGGCACCGCCCCGGACGGCCGCCCGTACGCGGCGTCCGACCCGCACCTGCTGACCTGGGTGCACATCGCCGAGGCGGACAGCTTCCTGCGCGCCCACACCCGGTTCGGGTCCGAGCCACTCGACCAGGCCGGCCGGGACGGCTACGTGGCCGACCTGGCCCGGATCGGGACGGAGCTGGGGGTACCGGACCCGCCCCGGACCGAACGCGAGCTGACCGCGCGGATCGACGCCTACCGGGGCGAGCTGGTCAGTACCCGGGAGGCCCGGGCGGCGGCCCGATTTCTGCTGCTGAACCCGCCGCTGCCGGTCATCGCCCGGCCGCCGTACGGGCTGCTGGCGGGGGCGGCGGTGTCGCTGCTGCCGGGCTGGGCCCGCTGGCCGTTGCGGCTGCCGTGGCTGCCGGTGACCGAAGCGGCGCTGGTCCGCCCGGCCGGGCAGGCCATGGTGGGCGCGATCCGGTGGGTCACGTCCGCGCCCGGCCCGGACCGCCCGTCCGAAGCAGCCTGAGCGGCTGGTACCGGAGTCCAGGCCCGGGTGGCGGACGGAGGCAGCGCGGGCCGGGCCGGGGCCGGGATGCGGCGGTCGACCTTGTTGACGAGCAGGTTCGGACGGGCGCCCAGCGCCTGCTGACAGCGAAAGCGGCAGGTGGTGCAGGCCCCGGCCTCAGCCCGGCGGCGGCGGACCGTGCGGGTGAGCCAGACGAGGGCGATGGCCGCGGCGACCTCGACGCCGAGGATGACGGCGATCTCCAGCACGATGCCGAACAGGCCGAGAAAGTGCCCGATCGCCTCACGCCAGAAGACGTAGATACCGGCGCCGATCACGGCCAGGGTGCCGGTACTCGGGGCGTAGCAGACCATCGGATGCTCTCTTCCTGCTGGGCTCGGGTCAGCGCGAGTGTCCCTCGCAATTGCCGGGCTGTAAAGGATGGCAAAGTAGTGCAGGTAACGACCGCGCGCGACCAGGGAGGACCACCAGTGACGGACAGCGCACACGGGGCAGGGCCCTCCGGGGGCGGCGGCAGTCCCGCGGTGCCCGCCCTGCTGCGGCACTTCGCGGACCTGCGGGACCGGGATCACGGCGGGGCCAGGTCACGGGCGGGCAAGGAAGAGCAGTTCGCGGCGGAGGTCGAGCTCCTCGGGCCGTACGCCCGGCAGGTGCTCGGGGAACTGAACGAGGCGGCCCTGCTCGGCACGGGGCGGATCGAGGCCAGCGGGGTCCGCGCCAGCCCGGACGGCGGGCGTGAGGCGGTCTGGAGCCTGTCCTGGCCTGAGCAGCGGGACGCCGGGATCGATCCGGTCACCATCCACGCCACCTACGGCGCCGGGTACCACCATCCGCACCTGCGCGGGGCGACCGTCGGCACCTGGCCGCTCAACGTGTTCGACGACGACCAGGCCCGGGCCGAGCTGCCCGTGCTGCGGGCCATCGCCGCCGCCGACCTGCACAACCTGGTGTTCGAGCGAGACTTCCGGATCGTGCCGGCTACGACCCGGGGAACCCCGGCGACGCCGGGGACGGCCGGCTGAGGGCGGCGTCGACCTCGGCTAGCCAGCGGCGCTTGTCGGCCTCGGGCGCGAAGCAGGCGTCGAACGAGTTGCGCGCCAGCGTGGCAAACTGCTGGTCGTCCAGGCCAAGCTCGGCGCGCACCGCGGCCACGTTGTCGTCCAGGTAGCCACCGAAGTAGGCCGGGTCGTCGCTGTTCAGGCAGACCCGCAGGCCCGCGGCGAGCATGCCCGGCAGCGGGTGCGCGGCCAGCGTGTCCACCGCCCGCAGGGCCACGTTGGACAGCGGGCACACCGTGAGCGGGACCTGACGGTCGCGCAGCCGGCCGACCAGGGCCGGGTCCTCCATGGCCCGGATGCCGTGGTCGATCCGCTCGGCGCCCAGCAGGTCCAGGGCTTGCGCGACGTAGTCCGGGCCGCCCTCCTCACCGGCGTGTGCCACCCGGTGCAGGCCCTCGGCGGCGGCCCGGGCGTAGACGTCGCGGAACGGGGCGGGCGGGTGGCCGACCTCGGCCGAGTCCAGGCCGACGCCGATGAACTGGCCGCGGAACGGCAGCGCGGCGGCCAGGGTCTCCGCCGCGGCATCCGCGCCCAGGTCGCGCAGGAAGCACAAGATCAGGTCGGCCGAAAGCCCGTGACGGTCCCGGCCGTCGGCCAGGGCCGCGGACAGGCCGGTGAAGACGGCGGCGAGCGGTACACCGTTGGCCAGGTGCGTCTGCGGGTCGAAGAAGATCTCCGCGCGCCGCACCCCAGCGGCCGCGGCCCGGTCCAGATAGGCCAGGCCGAGGTCGTAGAAGTCCCGGTCGGTACGCAGGACCGGCAGGTTCGCGTAGTACAGGTCGAGGAACGACTGCAGGCCGGTGAACCGGTACCGGGCGCGCAGCCCGGCCAGGTCGGTGGTGGGCAGCGTCACCCCGTTGCGGGCGGCCAGCGCGACCAGCAGCTCCGGCTCGAGCGTGCCCTCGATGTGCAGGTGCAGCTCGGCGGCGGGCAACGGCGTCGGCATCGGGGTCCTCCTTCCTCCCGGCCATACGATAGAGCCTGGCTCAGCCGTAGGCGTGCCGGAGCAGGACGCGGCGGAGCGCGGGGACGAAGCCGGTCGTGACGAGCAGGGTGACGACGGCGGCGGACAGGAAGAAGCCAGGGCCGCCGCTCGGCGCGGCGCTGGCCGGGGCGGTGGCGGCCAGGAACACGAGGCCCGCGGTCAGGGCGCCGAACAGGCAGGCGGCCACGGTGGGGGCGAAGGCGTCCGGGAGCAGGTCGGCGCGCAGGCCACGCCTGCGCTGGTAGCGCCGGGCCAGCAGGTAGCCCTCGAGCAGGACCAGGCCGGGGATCAGCGCGAGCAGCCGGAGCGACACCGCATCGCTGCTGTTTTCCAGCATCGCCGCCTGGCTGCAGCTCTGTGCGTGCGACCAGATGCTCAGCCAGTGACCGCAGGCACTCGCGGAGACCGGGCGGCCGGTGACCGGGCTGCCGCCCACGAACGCAGGCCCCAGGACCTGGTTCATGACCAGGGCGACCAGGCCGCTGCCCGCCACCGCGAGCAGGGCGATCGAGGCCAGCTTCCAGGCCGCCATGATCAGCTCGCCGAACACGGCCACGGGCGGGACGCGGCGGGTGTGCGCCCGGACCACGGCCCGCACCGAGCCGAAGCTGGAGATCGCGGCCTCTTGGGCCTCGTGCGCGGACAGGCCGGCCTCGACCCCGGCGGCGGTGGCCTCGCGGAGGTGATCCTCGGCCTCGGCGATGATGCGGCGCGCCTCCCGGGGCGTGGTGCGCAGCCCGGCGTAGAGCTGGTCCAGGTAGTCCTCGACCGGATCGGTGACGGGGTTCATGCCAGTCCTCCCACGACAGCCCGGATGCCGGCCGAGAACCGGCGCCATTCGGTGCGCTCGGCGGCCAGGGCCTCGGCGCCGGCGTCGGTCAGTGCGTAGACCCGCCGGCGGCGGCCTTCTCCGGCGGCCCAGGAGCTGGTCAGGGCCTGGGCGTCCTCCAGCCGGTGCAGTGCGGGATAGATCGTGCCCTCCGGCAGGTCGAAGGTGCCGTCGCTGCGGTCGCGCAGCGCGGTGATGATGGCGTAGCCGTGGGCCGGCCCAGCGGACAGGACCGACAGCAGCAGCAGGTCGAGATGACCCTTGATTCGTTCCCGGTTCATACCTCGTAATACTAGGCATCGGATTACTAGGTGTCCAGTGGTTGCGGCGGAACCTGGTGCTGACAGTCCCAGGAAGATCGGGACTCTGGCTGGATTGCTGGTCGTTGCCCAGAGTGGAAGCGTTCGCGGCAGACCGTCGCGGACAGGAAGGAATTCATGACCAACGAACTTCCCGGCGGCCGGTACCCGGTCGGAGACTTTGAGCTGACCCGCGTCGGGTACGGGGCCATGCAGCTGGCCGGGCCGCACGTGTTCGGCCCGCCCAAGGACCGGGACGAGGCCGTCGCGGTGCTGCGGACCGCGGTCGAGCTGGGCATCAACCACATCGACACGTCCGACTACTACGGCCCGTACGTGACCAACGAGATCATCCGGGAGGCATTGTCGCCCTACCCGGAGGACCTGCACCTGGTGACCAAGGTCGGGGCCCGGCGGGACGAGCAGGGCGGGTGGCCGTCCGCGCGGAGCCCGGAGGAACTGCGGCAGCAGGTGCACGGCAACCTGGACCGTCTCGGGCTCGACGTGCTGGATGTGGTGAACTACCGGACCGGAGGGTTCGAGGGCCCCGAGCCCGGCTCCATCGCCGAGGGATTCGGGGCCCTGGCCGAGCTGCGGGAGCAGGGGCTGATCCGGCACCTGGGCGTGAGCACGGTCAACGCCGAGCAGTTGGCCGAGGCGCAGTCGATCGCGCCGGTGGTCTGCGTGCAGAACATGTACAACATCGCCCGGCGCGGCGACGACGACCTGGTCGACCTGACCGCGCGGCAGGGTATCGCGTTCGTGCCGTACTTCCCGCTGGGCGGGTTCTCACCGCTGCAGTCCGGTGAGCTGGAGTCGGTGGCCAAGCGGCTGGACGCGACCCCGCTGGCGGTGGCGCTGGCCTGGCTGCTGCACCGGTCACCGAACATGCTGCTCATCCCGGGCACGTCGTCCGTGGCGCACCTGCGGGACAACGTGGCCGGGGCCGGGCTGCAGTTGCCCGCGGACGCACTGGCCGAGCTGGACAAGATCGCGAACGGCTAAAGGGCCAGTCCCCCGTCGACCGGGACGACGGCGCCGGTCATGCCGCTGGCACCGTCCCCGGCCAGGAAGACCAGCACCGTCGCGACCTCGGCGGGGCCGAGCAGGCGGCGGGCCGGCTGCTGGGCGGCGAAGGTGTCCGCCGACGGCAGGCCGTAGAGCCGGGCGCTCTCATCCAGGATCGGGGTGGCGGTCGAGCCGGGGCTGACCGCGTTGGCGGTGACGCCGCTGTCGCCCAGCTCGGCGGCGAGCGCCCGGACGAACCCGGCCACCCCGGCCTTGGCCGCACAGTAGGCGGCCAGCATGGGCAGCCCGCGGGTGGCGGCGGCCGAGGCCACGGCCAGGAACCGGCCATGGCGCGGTTCGGGGTGGCGCAGCAGCGCGGGGACCGCGACCCGGGCCAGGTTGATGACACCGCCGAGGTCGATGTCGATGACCGCCTGCTGCTGGCCGGGCGGCACCTCCCAGGCGGGGACGCCGCCGGCGATGACCCCGGCCACGGCCAGGGCGGCGTCGAGGTGGCCCCACCGGTCTTCGGCGGCCGCGACGGCGCGGGCCAGCGCGTCGACGTCGCGCACGTCGGCACGGGTGATGGCCACGTCCGGGCCGGCCGCGGCCGCGACCTGCTCCAGATCCGCCCAGGTCCCCATGGCGTACGGCAGATCCGGGTCGTCGGCGGCGCGGTCGACGGCCAGCACCCGCCAGCCCGCCGAGGCCAGCGCGGTCACGGTGGCGGCGCCGATTCCCCGGGCCGCCCCGGTGACCAGGGCCACGCGGGAGCCGTGGTCGCCGGGGCCGGGGCCCTCAGGGCCGGCCATCGGGCCAGCCTTCGAGGTAGCTGATCAGGTCGGCCAGCAGGGCCGTGAACATCGCGGCGCCCTCGGCCGCGGAAGCGCCGTCCGGGTCGCCGAGCACGCCGTTGGGGCTGACCCCGTGGACCGTCGTCGCGCGCAGAGCCGGCATCAGCTCGGCGATCGGGGTGGTGTTACCGGCTTCGGCTCGTTCCAGCCGGACCAGGGCCGGAGCCAGCGCCAGCTGCAGCGAGGTCTCGGACCGCCCCGCGTGCGCGTCCCCGGGCCAGCGCGGGAACCATGCCGACACGTCCCGGGATTCGGCCCGCAGCCGGTTAACGGCCCGGCTGACCGGCTCGGCGTTACCGCCGTGGGTGGACACCAGCAGCACGCGGGGGAAGGTCCGGGTGGCGGACCGGCCCAGCTCGGTCAGCAGCAGCTCGGTGGCCTCCTGGCCGATGGACAGGGTGCCGGCGAAACCTTCGTGCTCACCACTGGACCCGTAGCAGACGGGCGGCGCCACCACCACCGCGGGCGGCGCCGGGCCAGGCCGGGCGCCCAATCGGAGGCACAGGGCGATGGCGAGGTCGGCGTCGGTGGACAACGGGAGGTGCGGCCCGTGCTGCTCGGTCGAGCCCACGGGCACGGCCAGCACCGCGCCGGCCGCGGCCCGTTCGGCGGCCTCGGGTGAGGTCAGCGTACCCAGCTGGGTCAAAGCCGGCCTTTGGCGTCGTCCCCGGCGGGCACCGGGTCGAGCCGGACCACATCCAGCGGGCCTTCCAGCTTGCCCTTGAGCGCCTCGTTGAGCTGCTGCAGCCCGGGCGAGCCGGTGCCGTGCTGGCGGAGTGCATCCCGGCTGGTCCAGCGCTCGATCATCACCAGCCGGTCATCGTTGGCGTGCAGCGCGTACAGCTCGCAGCCGTCCTCGCCGTGGACCTGCTCGATGGTCTGCTTCATGGCGGCGATGACGTCATCGCGGTATTCAGGCTTGGGGATGATGGTGGCGACGACGACGACGGGCATAGCTCCTCCGGTAACCGGGGTCAGGTGGCGAACAGGGTACTGAGGGCCGTGGGGGAAGGTGCCAGTACCTCAGCTGGACGATCCTGACGGAGCGTCCAGGGCCAGGCCGGCCAGTGGGTTTTCGTCGCAGGCCCGATCGGGCGGGCGTGCGCTGATCATGACCGGGACGGGGCCGGCGACCCGCGCGCTACCGGGCCGCAGGCCACCGCTGCGGGGGCTGGTGTGGTGTGAGTGATCGCCACGGGGGCGGGGCGCAGGGGTCACGGCCAGGTTCGCCAAGGCCTGCTCGCCGTGGCCTTTGACGCACTCGGGATCCGGGCCGTCGAGGGGCAGGCCGGTGAAGAACTTGGCCGCCATGCAGCCGCCGCGGCAGGCGTCGTAGGCCGAGCAGGACGTGCACGCCCCGCCACCCTGCGGCTGGCGCAGCTCGGTGAACAGTTCCGACGTCCGCCACACGCCGGCGAAACCGCCTGGCTCGCGGACGTTGCCGGCCAGAAAGTTGTCGTGGATGGCGAATGGGCAGGCGTAAACGTCACCGACCGGGTCGATCAGGCACACCACCCGGCCGGCGCCGCACAGGTTGAGACCAGGCAGGGCGCTGCCGTACGCGGCCAGGTGAAAGAAGGAGTCGCCGGTGAGCACCTGCTCGCCCCGGGCCGCCAGCCAGTCATACAGCTCACGCTGCTGCTGGGCGGTCGGGTGCAGTTCGTCCCACACGTCGGCGCCACGCCCGGACGGGCGCAGCCGGGTCAGGCGCAGCTGGGCACCGAACCGGTCAGCGATCGCCTTGAACTCATCCAGCTGGCCGAGGTTGCGCCGGGTGCAGACGACGGAGATCTTGAACCCGGCGAAGCCCGCCCCGGCCAGATGGGCCATGGCGGTCAGCGCGGTGGCGTACGAGCCCGGGCCGCGGACGGCGTCGTTGATCTCGGCGGTCGCGCCGTCCAGGGAGACCTGCACGTCCACGTAGTCGCTGGCCGCGAGCTGCCGGGCCACGCCGGGGGTGATCTTCACGCCGTTGGTCGAGAACTTCACCCCGACGTGGTGGTCGGTGGCGTAAGTGACCAGCTCCCAGAAGTCTGGCCGGACGGTGGGCTCGCCGCCGCCGATGTTGACGTAGAACACCTGCATGCGCTCGAACTCGTCGATGACGGCCTTGCCCTCGGCGGTGGTCAGCTCGCGCGGGTCCCGCCGTCCGGAACTGGACAGGCAGTGCCGGCAGGACAAGTTGCAGGCGTAGGTCAGCTCCCAGGTCAGGCAGATCGGGGCGTCCAGCCCGAACTGGAACTGCTCGACCAGAGGGAGGGTCTTAGTAGACACCGCACATGCCGTCGATCGAGATCTCCTCAATCAGCAGTTCCCCGGCAGGGGGTTCAGCGTCGGGAGCAGCCGCGGGCCCGGGCTCACGGTTGGCGGTGCAGGCTCCGGCGATCGTGGTCGGCTCGGCCATACCAGCTCCTCAGCTGCAAAGACGGTGCCGCAACGGATTTCGACACCGCGTGACGAATATTTTTCAACTTAACGTCGCGCGGTGACGCAATCAAGAGGCGGGGCTACCATCGATGGCAATTCATGAACGATCTTGAGCATTCAGCAGACTCAGCCGCCCGCCGCGGCCGGCCTCCGGGCACGAGCCGGCGGACGCTGGAACTGATCGCGCTCCGGTTGTTCGCCGAGCAGGGCTTCGACGAGACCCCCATCGAGCAGATCGCGGCCGAGGCGGGCGTGAGCCGGCGGACGTTCTTCCGGTACTTCGACTCCAAGGCCAGCGTGCTGTGGGGCGAGTTCGACTCCGAGGTCACGGTGATCCGGGACGCCCTGGCCGAGGTGCCCGGCTCGGTGCCGATGATGGACGCCATCCGGCAGGCGGTGGTGGCAGCCAACCACTACCGGGCCGAGGACGTGCCCGAGCTGCGGGCCCGGATGAACCTGATCGGCTCGGCGCCGGCCCTGCAGGTGAGTGCGGCCGTGCACTACGACGCCTGGGAGCGCGCGGTCAGTGAGTTTGTCGGGGCCCGGACCGGGCAGCCGCCGTGGTCGCTGTACCCGCTGGTGGTGGGCCGTTCGACCCTGGCCGCGTGCCGGGCCGCCTACGACCGCTGGAGCGCCCGGGCCGACGGGGACCTGACCGTCTACCTGGACGCGGCGCTGAGCGCGCTGGCCAGCGGGTTTTCGGCGACCGCGATGGAGTTCGCGGCCGAGCGGCTGGAGGGACGGCCCGGCCGGGGATGACCGGTCAGGAAACGGCCGCGGTCAGCTCGGCCAGCAGCGCCTGCGCCGCGGCGGAGAGCCGGCGGCCCTGGGCCACCGCCACGGACACCGTCCAGGTCAGGTCGGCCCCGGTCACGGACAGCGCGGGCACGCCGGTGAACAGCCGGGCCGAGGTGGCAGGCATGAACGCCACCCCGAGCCCGCCGCGGACCATGTCCACCATGGTCCGGTAGTCGGTGACCTCGAACCGGACGGTCCGTTGCAGGCCACGCGCGGCGAACGCACGGTCGGCCACGGCCCGGTTGCCCCAGCCGGGCGGCGATTCGATGAACGGCTCGGCCGCCACCTCGTCCAGGCTGATGCTGGTCCGCCCGGCGTGCGGGCCGTCCGGTGCGGTCAGCAGGACCAGGTATTCAGAGGCGATCGGCCGGGCCGCGATGCCCGCGGGCGGCGGTCCGGGCAGCGCCACCAGGGCGACGTCCAGCGCTCCGTCGCGCAGGTCCCGCAGGTGGGCCGCGGTGCCCTCGGCGGCCTGCCGGGCGTGCACCACGACGTCCGGATGGGCCTGGTGGAAGCCGCCCAGCACGGTGGCCAGGTCGATCGGGCCGTTGGAGAGCATGATGCCGAGCGAGACAGCGCCGCGCAGCCCGCCGCGGACCGCGGCCACCGCGTCCCGCGCGCCCTGCGCGGCGGCCAGGGTGGCCCGGGCTTCCGGGAGCAACGCCGACCCGGCGTCGGTCAGGACCACCTGACGCCGGGTGCGCTCGAACAGCGGGGCGTCCAGCTCCCGCTCCAGGCGGGTGATCGCGGCGGAGACCGCCGACTGGACGACGTGCGCGCGCCGCGCGCCCCGGGTGAAGCTCAGCTCCTCCGCGACCGCGACGAAATACTCCAGCTGATGGAGTTCCACCCGGTCATTATCGCCCGCCGTGCTGCCAGTGATCTGCATAATCGATCATTGACTTGAGATGGTTCGCGGCCAGCGATCAGTTGTCGCCTGACGACAGGAGATCGTCCGTCCGTCAGGAGGCGTCATGACGTCCGCGACACGACCCCGGGGGCTGGCTGCGGGCCAGCGGCCGGGCCCGCAGGCCAGCGGAGGCCGGTGGGGCCGGCCCGCCTCGGGCGGCTGGGCCCGGGCCGGGTTCTGGCTGGTGGCCTACGCCTTCGCCGTGACCATGGCGTTCTCGGCGGTGCCCACCCCGCTGTACGTGCTGTACCAGGCGCGCGACGGGTTCGGCTCGTTCACGCTGACGCTGGTCTTCGCCGCGTACGCGGTGGGTGTGGCCCTGAGCCTGCTGCTGGCCGGCCACCTGTCCGGCTGGGCCGGCCGCCGCCGGATGCTGGCCGTCGCCATCGCGGTCAACCTGGCGTCCGGGGTGCTGTTCCTCACCTGGCCCACGGTCCCGGGCCTGCTGGTGGCCCGGTTCGTGTCGGGGATCAGCATCGGGCTGCTCACCGCGACCGCGACCGCGCACCTGACCGAGCTGCGCCGGGCCGCGTCCGGGGACCCGGATGCGCCGGACGGGCAGGCGAGCGTGGTGTCGACCGCGGCCAACCTGGGCGGGATCGGGCTCGGCCCGCTGGTGGCCGGGCTGCTGGCCCAGTACGCGCCAGACCCGCTGCACCTGTCCTACTTCGTGGTCGAAGCGCTAATGCTGGCCGGGCTCCTGAGCCTGGCCCTGGTGCCGGAAACCGTGACCCGGCCGGAACCCCGGCCGGCCTACCGGCCGCAGCGGGTGAAGGTGCCGCGGGCCAGCCGCGCGGCGTTCTGGGCCGCGGCCGCCACCGGAGCGGTCGTGTTCGCGGTGTTTGGCCTGTTCACGTCGCTGGCTCCGAGCTTCCTGGCCGGCACGCTGCACGACCGGTCGCACGCACTGGCCGGGGTCACCGCGTTCGCCGTATTCGGGGCGGCGGCGCTGAGCCAGATCCTGCTGGCCCGGGTACCGTTGCGCCGGCTGCTCGGGATCGGAATGGCCACCCTGGCCGTCGGCCTGGCCGCGGTCACCGTCGCGGTGTGGGTGGCCAGCCTGGCCCTGCTCCTGGTGGGCGGCGTGCTGGCCGGGGCCGGGGCGGGGGCGACGTTCAAAGGCACCGTCGCCACCGTGATCAGCGTCGCGCCCGAGCAGGCCCGCGGCGAGGCCCTGGCCGGCCTGTTCCTGGCCGCCTACCTGGGCCTGGCCTTCCCGGTCATCGGCCTGGGCATCGCGACCCAGTACCTGTCGGTCCCGGTCGCCCTGCTCATCTTCGCCGCCGCCCTGCTCGGGTCGCTGGCCGCGGTGAGCCGGCGCCTGTTCCGCGCCTGACCGGCCGGAAGGAGTCCCCCCGCTGGCGTCCAGCTGAACCGGTACTGATGCGCAGCCGTTGTCCGGGTAGCGGCAGCAGCTTGAGCGGACCCGGAGGCCAGGATGCAGCGGAGCACTGATCGGATCCGGGTGTCGCACGCCGGAGCGCTGCCGCGGCCCAGCCCGCTGCAGCAGCTGTTCGACGCGGGCCCGGACGCGCAGGACGCCTTCGACCGGGCCCTGCCGGACGCGGTCGCCGAGGTAGTGGCCCAGCAGGTCACGGCAGGCGTGGACGTGGTCAACGACGGGGAGATCTCCAAGCGCGGGCTGTTCATCGGCTACCTCAGGGACCGGATGGCCGGATTCGAGTCGCGCTGGTTCGCACCCGGGACCCACCGGCCACCGAACGCCGGGGTCACCGGGCGGGACCGGCGCGATTTTCCCGGTTTCTTCGCGGCCGGCCTGGGCGGGTTCCGGTTCGGCGCCGGGGCGCGGTCCGGCGCGGCGCCGGGCGCCGCGGCGCCCGGCGGCCACCCGGAGCGAGCCGGGACCGCCGCCTACTTCTGCACGGCCCCGCTGGTCTACACCGGCGCGGTCCAGGCCCGGGCCGACATTGAGCGGCTGACCGCGGCGGTGACCGGGCACGACGGGCACCGGGGGCACCAGAGCGGCGGCGGGCTGGAAGCGTACCTGCCCGCGATCACGCCGGGCACGGTCGAGCACTGGCTGCGCAACGAGTACTACCCGGACACCGAATCGTTCCTGTTCGCGGTGGCCGAGGTGCTGCACGAGGAGTACCGGCTGATCACCGGGGCGGGGCTGATCCTGCAGGTCGACAACCCGGACCTGCCGGACGGCTGGCAGATGTTCCCGGACATGACCGTGACCGAGTACCGCCGGTACGCGGCACTGCGGATCGAGGCGCTCAACCACGCGCTGCGCGGGCTGCCGGAAGACCAGATCCGGCTGCACATCTGCTGGGGCAGTCACCACGGGCCGCACCGCGATGACATCCCGCTCCGCGACCTGATCGACCTGGTGCTCAGCGTGCGGGCCGGGTGCTACTCGGTCGAGGGAGCCAACCCGCGGCACGAGCACGAGTACGCCCTGTGGGAAGACGTCACCCTGCCGGAGGGAAAGCTGCTCATGCCCGGGGTGGCCGGGCACTCCTCGGACATCGTCGAGCACCCGGAACTGGTCGCCCAGCGGCTGATCCGGTACGCCGGCCTGGTCGGCCGGGAGAATGTGATCGCCGGGACCGACTGCGGGCTGGGCGGCCGGGTCGGGCACCCGGAGATCGTGTGGGCCAAGCTCGCCGACCTGGCCGAGGGGGCCAGGATCGCGTCCCGGCGGCTCTGGCCCCGGTCTGCCTGAGCCCGGGCCCAGCGCGGCGGGCCAGCGCGGCGGCTCAGTCGCCCAGCAGCTCGATCAGCTGCTGGGCGTTGACCTGGGCGTCGTTGCTGTAGCAGTTGTTGAACAGCACGTGGGTCTCGTCGGAGTCGCGGGCCAGCTGGCGCGCCTTGGGCACCCACTCCCGCAGTTCCTGGCCG
>DASWVA010000042.1:0-8053 GCA_036401415.1 Streptosporangiaceae bacterium | reverse complement strand
ATGCTCGGCTGCTATCACCCCAGCCAGCAGAACACCTTCACCGGCCGGATCACCCCGGACATGATGGACGCGATCTTCCGGCGCGCCCGCGGCTACTGCGGCCTCGGTGACCCCGCCGCGCCGCGGCGGTAACCCCGCCCTCACGTCGGCGGTGACCCAGCCTGCGGCCACGGCCGGCCCGGCTCGCGTTGGCCAAGTGACGGGTGGGACGGGATACGAGTTCGCCGGGTCGTGATCCGGACGCGACCGTTTTATATCGATATTAAGCGGTTCACCCGTGCAGATGCACAAGCACTATGCGTTATGCCTGGTAAGAGCGGTAATGGCGGGCTGAGAAATTTGATCAACAATGAGGCTGAGGCGGCCTTGAGCGACGCTAATGTACGACTTCGGTTACGCAACGCTTATATGGCCGCGGTATATGGTCACACTCCGCACTCGATGCACGGTAATGGCCAATTGAATAAAGCGGTCCCCGGGCAGCTGGCAGTCCGAATTTAGCCAGCCTTCGTTTATGCACCATTGCGCGGTACTATTGGCCAGCCCCCGTAGCCCAAGGGCAGAGGCCGCCCCCCTAAAAGGGTCGCTAGTGTCGGTTCGAGTCCGACCGGGGGCACTTCCATCATTGGTATGTCCCATTAACGGAGGTACGCCCGCGACGACGGTGCCGATGCGTGGGACTCGCGCCTGCAAACGATTTCAGCCGGTGCAATACTTTTCGCACGTGCAGACGGGTGTGCATTCCGGGCCCGGCCGAACCGCCGGATAACAATGATCTTGAATACCGAAGGTGGGACCAATTACGTGGCCGGTATGGCCGTGGCGGTAACGCGGCAAATCGGAGACCCGGTGCGTAGCGCCCCCGCTGCTGATCAATCGGGCGCGGTGGCGCGGTGGGAGGTGGGAGGTGGTTCAGCCGCTGATCGTGGGGCCGGCGCGGGAAATCGTCAGGCGGACGATGACCCGGCGGTCGCGCACCATCGCGGCGCGGTAGTCGTCCCAGTCCGGGTGCTCACCGGAGACCGAGCGGTAGTACCCGACCAGCAGGTCCATGGCGTCCGGCAGCGGGATGATCTCAGCCGCCCCCTCGGCCTGCACCCATGGGCCGTAGAACGGGTCGGTGAAGGCGCAGACCGAAGCGAACGGGCTGCGGCGCAGATTGCGGACCTTGATCGCGGTCTCCCGGGTGCTGATCAGCACCCGGCCATCGGCGTCGACGGCGCAGGTCACGGGCGACATCTGCGGGAGGCCATCAGACCGCAAAGTAGCCAGGACGGCATGGTGATGGTCGCGGAGGAACTGCTGAGCTTGCTCTGGACTCATGCCGCCAAGTTTGTCAGACGCCGGCGGATCGCCGCGTCAGACGCTGTTCAGCCGGATACGGCGGCGCATCTCCCACTCGTGCACGATGGCGTTGGCGTAGCCATGGGAGATGCTGTGCTCATCGGCCAGCCAGTTGGCGCGCTCATCGCAGCGCAGGAAGGCCGGGCCGGATTCAAGCCGGACAAACCACTCTTTCAGGTCACTACCCGTGACGCGGGGTATGCGCGCGATCAGATTCTTGTGCGTCTCCAGGGAGCGAGTCAGCGGCAATTGGCACCTCCAGGGGTGAAGCCTCTTTGCTGTGAGCCTGCCTTAGAGTCCGGCCGCTGACAAGGTCCGGGCCCAACCTTTCCCTAATGCCGGGTTATCCCGGCTGTCGTCCAGGGGTCACGCTCATGCTCTTCCGCCCGGCGGCCCGTCGTGGTCGCCGCCCGGCGGAAACCGCAGTCAGGAGAGACGTTCGACGACCATGGCCATGCCCTGGCCGCCGCCCACGCACATGGTTTCCAGCCCGAGCGTCTTGTCGTGGAACGCCAGGCTGTTCAGCAGGGTCGTGGTGATACGCGCTCCGGTCATGCCGAACGGGTG
This sequence comes from Streptosporangiaceae bacterium, assembly GCA_036401415.1. GTDB lineage: Bacteria > Actinomycetota > Actinomycetes > Streptosporangiales > Streptosporangiaceae > Bog-532. The sequence continues at coordinate 6,142 of DASWVA010000042.1, read as the reverse complement.
GCCGACCGCGATCGCGCCGCCGTTGACGTTCAGCCGGTCCAGGTCGATGCCCAGTTCCCGGTAGGACGGGATGACCTGCGCCGCGAACGCCTCGTTGATCTCGACCAGGTCGATGTCACTGATGGCCATCCCCGCGCGGGCCAGGGCCTGCCGGGAGGCCTCGACCGGGCCGAGGCCCATGATCTCCGGCGACAGCGCGGACACGCCGGTGGAGACGATGCGGGCCAGCGGGACCAGGCCCAGCTCGGCCGCCTTGGTGTCGCTCATGATGACGACCGCGGCCGCGCCGTCGTTCAGCGCGCAGCAGTTTCCGGCCGTGACCGTTCCGTCCGGACGGAACACCGGCGCCAGCTGCGACACTTTTTCCAGCGTGGTGCCCGCGCGCGGGCCGTCGTCCTTGCTCACCGTGCTGCCGTCGGGCAGCGTCACCGGGGTGATCTCCCGTGCCCAGAACCCGTCGGCGATGGCCTTCTCGGCCAGGTTCTGCGAGCGCACGCCGAATTGATCCTGCTCGGCCCGGCTCACGCCGCGCAACGCGGCTACATTTTCAGCGGTCTGGCCCATCGCGATGTAGACGTCGGGGATGTTGCCGTCCTCGCGGGGGTCGTGCCAGGTGCCCGCGTCACTCTCGGCGCTCTGCTGGGTCCGGCTTTCCGCGCTGGCGAACTCCGCATTGTGCGTGTCCGGCCAGGAGTCGCTGCTGCCGTGGCCGAACCGGCTGACCGTCTCCACGCCCGCGGAGATCAGGACGTCGGCCTCGCCCGCCTTGATCGCGTGAAACGCCATCCGGGTGGTCTGCAGCGACGACGAGCAGTACCGGGTCACGGTGGTGCCCGGAAGCTTGTCGTGGCCGAGCAGCACGGCCACCACCCGGGCCATGTTGAAGCCCTGCTCGCCACCCGGCAGACCGCACCCGAGCATCAGGTCATCGATGTCGTCCGGGTTGAGCTGCGGCACCTTGGCCAGCGCCGCGGTGATGATCTGCGCGGTCAGGTCGTCGGGCCTGATGCTGGTCATGGAACCCTTGAACGCGCGACCGATCGGGGATCGCGCCGTCGCGACGACAACGGCTTCCGGCATGGCATCCGACTCCTTCGTGCGAGGCCAAATCATACTGACCAGTAGCTTATGTCGTCGCTGACCGGCTGCGCGAAGGATCCTCCGGTCGGATAACGTCGGGGGCAGCCAGGAGAACCAGGAGGGCCGGCCCGCCGGGCCGTTGGCCCCTGGCCGATGAGGGATCGCGACCAGCATGCACGTATACGATTCTCTGACGCAGACGGTGGGCAACACCCCGCTCGTCAGGTTGCGCGAGGTCACCCGGGACCTGCACCTGGCCGGTGCCGGGCCCGACGTTCTCGTCAAGGTGGAGTACTTCAACCCGGGTGGCTCGGTCAAGGACCGGATCGCTCTGCGGATGATCCAGTCCGCGGAAAAAGCGGGATTGCTTCACGCGGGTGGCACGATCGTGGAGCCGACCTCGGGCAACACCGGCGTCGGCCTGGCCATCGTGGCCGCCGAGCGCGGCTACAAGTGTGTCTTCGTGTGCCCGGACAAGGTGGCCCAGGACAAGATCAGCGTGTTGCGGGCCTACGGCGCCGACGTGGTGGTCTGCCCGAGTTCGGTGCCGCCCGAGCATCCCGACTCCTACTACAGCGTGGCCCGCCGGATGGCGGCCGAGCTGCCCGGGGCCTGGCAGCCCGACCAGTACGCCAACCCGGACAACCCCGCCTCGCACTACGCCTCGACCGGGCCGGAGATCTGGTCCCAGACCGACGGCCGGATCACCCACTTCGTCGCGGGCATCGGCACCGGCGGGACGATCAGTGGCGCGGGCCGGTACCTGAAGGAGATTTCCGACGGGCGGGTCCGGGTGATCGGCGCGGACCCGGAAGGATCGGTCTACTCCGGCGGTTCGGGCCGTCCCTACCTGGTGGAAGGGGTCGGGGAGGACATCTGGCCGGGCACCTACGACCGTGCCGTCTGCGACGAGGTCATCGCGGTCACCGACGCCGAGAGCTTCCGGATGACCCGGCGCCTGGCCCGCGAGGAGGCGCTGCTGGTCGGCGGCTCCAGCGGCCTGGCGGTAGCGGCCGCCCTGCGGGCCGCGCACCAGGCCGGCCCGGACGACGTGATGGTGGTGCTGCTGCCGGACGGCGGCCGGGGTTACCTGTCCAAGATCTTCAACGACGACTGGATGGCCGACTACGGCTTCCTGTCCGCGCAGACCGGCGAGCCCCTGGTCAGTGACGTGCTCGCGCGCAAGGAGCGGGAGATTCCCGAGTTCGTGCACGCACACCCGGGCGAGACGGTGGCCCAGGCCGTCGCCCTGCTCCGGGAGTACGACGTCTCCCAGCTGCCGGTGGTGAACGAGGAACCACCGGTCATGGCGGCCGAGGTGGTGGGCTCGATCGTGGAGCGTGATCTGCTGGACGCCCTCATCACCAGGAGAGCACAGCCCGGCGATCCGATCAGCGGGCACATGTCGCTGCCGTTGCCCACGGTCGGCTCGGGGGAGACGGTCAGCAGCGTGGTGCACGCGCTGGAAGGGGCCGGAGCGGCGGTGGTGTTCGTGGACGGCAAGCCCGAGGGCCTGCTCACCCGGCAGGATCTGCTCACCTTCCTCGCGGAGGGTGCCTTCTTATGAACGAGCGGGAGAAACGGTGAACGAGCCAGGGTTCGAGACGCAGGCCATCCACGCCGGGCAGGACCCGGACCCGCTCACCGGGTCGGTGGTGCCGCCGATCTACCAGACGTCCACGTTCAAACAGGACGGGGTGGGCGGTCTGCGCGAGGGCTATGAGTACTCCCGCACGGCCAACCCGACCCGCACCGCGCTGGAGGAGTGCCTGGCCGCGCTGGAAGGCGGCCGCCGGGCCCTGGCCTTCGCCTCCGGCATGGCGGCCGAGGACTGCCTGCTCCGCACCCTGTGCCGTCCCGGTGACCGGGTGCTCATCCCGGACGACGCCTACGGCGGCACCTACCGGCTGTTCGCCGCGGTGCTGTCCCGGTGGGGCGTGGACTACGAGCCGGTGCACCTGCCGGACGTCGCCGCGGTCCGCCGCAGCCTGGCCGAGCGCCCCACCCGGGTGCTCTGGGTGGAGACCCCGACCAACCCGCTGCTGGCCATCGCCGATATCGCCGCGCTGGCCGGGGAGGCACACGAGGCCGGGGCGCTGCTGGTGGTGGACAACACGTTCGCCTCGCCCCGGCTGCAGCAGCCGCTGACCCTGGGCGCCGATGTGGTGATCCACTCCACCACCAAGTACCTGGGCGGGCACTCCGACGTGGTCGGCGGGGCCCTGGTGACGTCGGACGACGCCATCGCCGAGGACGCGGCCTACTTGCGCAATACGACGGGGGCCGTGCCCGGCCCGTTCGACTCCTGGCTCACGCTGCGCGGGATCCGGACGCTCGCGGTCCGGATGGACCGGCACGGCGCGAACGCGATGCGGGTGGCGGAGATGCTGGCCAGCCATCCGGCGGTGACCGAGGTCTTCTACCCCGGCCTGCCGTCGCACCCGGGGCACAGCGTCGCGGCCAAACAGATGAGCGGGTTCGGCGGCATGGTGTCCTTCCGCGTCCGCGGGGGCGAGGAGGCCGCGCTGGCGGTGTGCGACCGGGCCCGCCTGTTCACCCTGGGGGAGTCGCTGGGCGGGGTGGAGTCGCTGATCGAGCACCCGGGCCGGATGACGCACGCCTCGGTGGCGGGCTCGCCGCTCGAAGTCCCCGGCGACCTGGTCCGGCTGTCCGTGGGCATCGAGGACGTGGCCGACCTGATCGACGATTTGAGCGTTAGCCTCGGGCCCTGAGCCCCCCTACGCGAGCTTCGCCCGCGTAGCCCACAGGGCCCCCGGGTTAAACCCGGCCTCGGGGGCTGAGCCCCCCAAGGCCCCCAGCCCGCTGGGCCCGGAACGAAGCCCTAGCCTCGTCCGGCCCGGCGGGTCCGGAGGAAGTCGCGGACGACGTACTCACCGAGCCGGTCCGGCTGGGCGTGCAGCACCCGGCCGCCGTTCCGCCGGGCCACGTTCTCCACGAACGCGGTCAGCCGGTCGTCCTCAGCCAGCATGAAGATGTTCAGGGCGGCGTTCCGCCGGGTCATCTTGTCCACTTCGGCCAGCGTGAGCTGCAGCGTCTCCGGCGACGGCGGCCAGTCGAACCAGAACCGCCCGTTCCGCTGCAGGTGCGCGGTCGGCTCGCCGTCGGTCACGATCAGCACCACCGGCTCCTGCTCGGGATGCCGGTCCAGGTGCCGTCCGGCCAGGACCAGGGCGTGGTGCAGGTTGGTGCCCTGCACCATGTCCCAGCCGAGCCCGGCCAGTTCGGTCTCCTGCAGCTCGCGGGCGTAATTGGAGAAGCCGACCACCTGCAGCGCGTCCTGCGGGAACCGCATCCGCATCAGGGCGTGCAACGCGAGGGCGGTCTGCTTGGCCACGGCCCAGGTACCGCGCAGGGCCATCGAGTAGGACAGGTCGACCAGCAGGCTCACGGCGGCACCGCCGCGCCGTTCGGTCTCCGCCACCTCGAAGTCACCCGGGTCCAGCCGCACCCGGGACACCTCACGCCGCCGCGTGTCCGGGTTGGTGCGCGCCTGCCGGAGCAGGGCCTTGCGGATCGTCGCGGCCGTGTCGATGGGCTGCTCGTCACCGAACTCCCAGGCCCGGGTCGATCCGGTCAGCTCGCCCGCCTGCCCGGCGTCACGCCGGTCATGGTCGCCGCGGCGGCCGGTGGTCAGGCCGGGGAACACCCGGCGCAGCGCGGTCTCGCCCAGCCGGCGCACGGCCCGCGGGGTCAGCTCCAGCTTGCCGCCCTTGCGGTTCAGGTAGCCCTGTTCCTCGAGTTCCCGCTCGACCCGGCGCAACGCCTCCACGTCGTCCACCGCCTGCCGGCCGAAAGCCCGGCGGACCGCGTCCTCGTCGATGTCGTCCAGCCGGGCGCCGGGGTAGTCCTGGCTGAGCGCCTGCTCCAGCTCGGCCAGGTCCGCCAGCTCGGCCAGCGCGGTGGTGGCGTCGCCCAGGCCCAGCGGCTGCTCGCCCATCATCGTCTCGCCCTGGCCGCTGGCCATGTCCGGGCGGCGGGCCCGCAGCATGTCCGACAGCCGGGTCATCTCCACCGCCAGGCCCGCGTCGTCCATGGCCTGGGCCATCAGGCCGGCCAGCTCCTCGCGCTGCTCATCGCTGAGTGAGGCCAGCAGCCGCTCGGCCGCGGCCATCCGCCGCATCAGCGAGTCGACGAGTTCCTCCAGATTCTCCGGCTGGTCCGGGAACAGGTCACCGTAGGAGTCCATGAACCGGTCGAAGTCCTGCTGGGAGTGCTCCCCGCGCGCGTCCGCCTCCATCATCGTGTTCAGGTCACCGAGCATGTCCTTGACCCGCTGCATGGCTTCCGGGTCCGGACTCTGCAGCACCTGCTTCATGCCGCGGAACTGGCTGTCCAGCACCTCGCGCCGGAGCAGGTCCTTCAGCTGCTCGAACGTGCCCCGGGCGGCCTGGGACCGCCAGTCGTAGTCGGCCAGCTGGCGGACCGCCTGCGCGGTGTCGGACGGCAGCCCGTCCAGATCCGCCTCGCGCATCCGGGCCTCGTCGGCGGGGTCGGGGAACAGCTCGGCCCGCTCCTGGCCGATGGCCGTGTCCAGCAGGGCCCGGACCTGGTCCAGCGTGCCGCTCAGGCGGCCGCTGCTGCGCAGCTCCCGCTGGCGGTCCCGCACCCGGCGCAGCAGGTCATCCAGGCCCCGCCGCCCGGGCATGCCGTTACGGGCCAGGTCACGCAGGGCGTCCGCGGGCGTCGACCCCTCCAGGACCGAATCGCCCAGGGCGTCGAGGGCGCCGTGAACGTCGTAGGGCGGCGCCAGCGGGTCGGGGCCGTCGGAATACGGGCCGTAACGGTAGTTCGCCAAGGCAGGCCTCTTTACGTCCGGTAGACGGCGGTCCCGTCCATGGTGTCCTTGGACAGCCGCCGCATCAGGTACAGCCCTTCGAGCGCGAACTCGATGGCCGCGGCGGCGTGGCCGAACGACTCGCCGCCGTCCATGCCCAGCCGCTGCATGATCTTGGCCAGGCCCGGCACCTCGCCGACCCGCTGCAGCAGGTCGGTCGCGGAGATGAGCTCGCCGGTCTCGACCGTCTGGCCGCCGTCGAACTTG
>DASWVA010000041.1:0-2626 GCA_036401415.1 Streptosporangiaceae bacterium | reverse complement strand
TTCCGGTCCGCCGCCAGCGTCACGGTGACGGTGAAGTCGACCTCGGCGGGTGACGCTTCCCCGCCGTATGACAGCTGGACCGAGACGGTCACCGGTTACGGCAAGACGACCGACCCGCCGTTTCCCAGCCCGTCCGGGGGCCAGGACCCCATCACCTGCTCCACGCTCGCCACCTGTGCCGCCTATTACCTCAATGCCGAAAATTACCCGCTGGACGTCAGCGCCGTCGGTGCGGGAAAGCAGGGCACTTGGCTCGTTCAAGCCCAGGGCAGCGCGGATCTGGGCCTCCCCGGCTGGAGTGCAACGATCGACGCAGAGACCTACGCTCCTGTCACCGTCGTCGCCGGCTGGTCATGCGATCACTGCTACTACCTCACCTATTCGTTCCATCTGACTCCGCGCTGAACTGCTCAGCAGCCCGGTGTCGCGGTCAGTTCGTGCGGGGGAGCGATGAGTTCCTGGCCCAGGCTGGGGACCGGCGCCGGGCGTGCCGTCGCTGAACTGGCCGCGCTGGGTGCCGGAGCGGTCGGCCGGGGCGCCGCGCTGGTCGCGGGGGCGCCCGGCTTTTCGGCCGGCCGTGTCCGTCAGCCGGACCGTGAACGGTCCCGGTCCCGCGCCCGAGGCGGCGATCCAGTAGTTGTAACCCGCCCGTACCAGGCTCTGCCACCCACCCGGCGGGCTCTCCACCTGAACCGACGCCAGCGGGTTGCCGGTGTTCTGGGCCAGCAGGGCCAGCCAGTACGGCGACGACCCTTCCTTGACCCGCAGCGAGACCGGGCCCGGGAGCGCCGGATCGGCGATGGTCCGGTAGCTGACCGGGACCAGCCCCGCCGAGAGCGGCGCGATCCGCGCGAACGCGTCTTCGCTCAAGTCGACGTGCCCGGCCGCGCACGGCGGGCATTGGTCGATCACCTGCGCCGTGACCGACCCGTCCGGCCCGCTGACCTCCACGTAGCTTCCGCACGCCGCGGCCCCGTCGTACTCCGACGGTGACAGCGCCACGAACAGCCCGTCCGCCGGGGGCGACGGGTAAGAGCAGTTCCCCGTGCCCGAGAGCACGTAGTGCGTAGCCGTCCCGGTGACCGTCCCGGCTGCCGGCACGGCCGCCGCGCACGCCCGTCCACCGGCCTGGCCAACCCCGGCCACCACCACGACCACCGCGATGACGGCGGCCACCCCGCCCAGTCCCAGCCAGGGCCAGCGTGCCCGCCGCCAGCCGTGCCGCCCAGCAATCATGAGCCGCAGCGTAAAGCCAGCCGCACCGTCCTAATGGCAATTCAGGTGATCCATCAGGACTTCGTCATAATAAGCCTTCGCGGGCCACCCGGATCAGCGGGCGAACGGCTCAGTAGACGGAAGGCGTCACGAGCGCGGACCGTGCCGCGTGGGGCGTGACGTACTGCTTGGGGTTCCGCTCCAGGCACCGCTGATGGGTGAGGGCCTCACAGGAGGGGCAGGCGACGCGCAGGGCCGGGTGGGCGTGGGCCAGCTGATCGGCGCTGCCCAGAGTGGCGATCACACGGTTGATGGCAATTTCGGATTGTGTCGCGCTAGAAGATCGCCGTGACGGCATCGCGTTTCATCTCATTTCAATTAGTACTTCCGACAGTAGCAGCGACGGACCGGCCTGCCGTCATTATCAAAAGATTCGAATTTGCGATCTATTGAAATACGGCTGAATCGGGTCAGGTGGCCGCGGCCCAGCTGGTAACTGTCGTGCTGGCCGTACCAGGCGACGGGAGCCGTCACGATCGCCCCACGCGGCCGGCGCGAACACCATCGGGACATGGATGTTTCCGGCTCCCGAAAGGCCGTCGTCATGGATGACAATCAGATGATGATCCGGTCCGCCCGCTCACCGCTGGGGCGTGTTGCCCGGGCGCCGTTCAGCCGGCGCACCTGGGCCGAACTGGTCTACGCTCTGGTCAGTGCGCTGCTGGCCGTGGGCGCCGTTGCCTTTATCGTGCCCATGCTGGTTAATGGCCTGCTGTGGGGCGCGTCCGCGCCGGGCGTGCGGAGACTCAACGCGGCGGCCCGCTTCCTGGCCCGGGCGCTGCTCGGTGACGACGTTCCCGCCCCGCCGCGGCTGGGGTCTGCGCTGATCTTCATGGTGCGGACACCGGACGCGGCCCGCCTGGCCGTCGCCGTCGGAGAAGCCGGGGGTCAGGCCCGTGTGTGGGAGACCAGGCCCGGGGTCACCGTCAAAAAGCTTCCCTCGCCCCGGATCACCGAGGTGGCGGCCGCGGCCGGTGCCGCCATCGATGCGATGCGGCCGGCCAGTGCGCTGCGCAGCTGGCTCAACGGAAGGATCTTCGACCCGGTCGCCTGGCGAGCCCGCGCCTACTTCGCGGTCAAGCTGCCGCTGGCCGCCCTGGCCCTGGCCGTGGCCGTGGGCGGCTGGCTCGGCGGCCTGTACTTCCTCACCTTCCCGGTCTGGCGGATGCTGTCGCCGGCTGTTCTTCCGGGCGTCAGCATGGCCGGATCGTTCCTGCTCATCCCGGCCGGCGCGGCCCTGTGGCTGGCCGCTCCCTGGCTGATGCGCGGCACCACCGAGCCAGACCGGTGGCTCATCCGCACGCTGCTAGGCCCCAGCTCGCCCGCCGAGCGGATCCGCGCCCTCCAGGAG
>DASWVA010000040.1:0-6314 GCA_036401415.1 Streptosporangiaceae bacterium | reverse complement strand
TTCCTGGGCCTGCTGCACATGGAGATCGTCCGGGAGCGGCTGGAGCGGGAGTTCGACCTGTCCCTCATCTCCACCGCGCCGAACGTGGTCTACCGGGTGGTGATGGAGTCCGGCGTCGAGCTGCGGGTGACCAACCCGAGTGACTTCCCCGGCGGCACCGGCGCGCCCAGCGCCACGCTGCCCGGCAACGCCACCAACGCCGAGGGCAAGGCCGTGGGCGGCAAGATCGCCAAGGTCTACGAGCCGATCGTGCGGGCCACGGTCATCGCCCCCAGCGAGTACATCGGCACGATCATGGAACTGTGCCAGAGCCGCCGCGGGGTTCTCGGCGGCATGGAGTACCTGTCCGCGGACCGGGTGGAGATCCGGTACACGATGCCGCTGGCCGAGATCATCTTCGACTTCTTCGACCAGCTCAAGTCGCGGACCCGCGGGTTCGCCTCACTGGATTACGATCCGGACGGCGAGCAGGAAGCCAACCTGGTCAAGGTGGACATCCTGCTCCAGGGCCTGCCGGTCGACGCCTTCAGCCAGATCGTGCACACGGACAACGCGCGCGAGTACGGGCTGTCGATGACGGCCAAGCTCAAGGAGCTGATCCCGCGCCAGCAGTTCGAGGTGCCGATCCAGGCCGCGGTCGGCTCCCGGATCATCGCCCGCGAGAACATCCGCGCACTGCGCAAGGACGTGCTGGCCAAGTGCTACGGCGGTGACATCACCCGTAAGCGCAAGCTGCTGGAGCGGCAGAAGGAAGGCAAGCGCCGCATGAAGACGATCGGCCGGGTGGACGTTCCTCAGGAGGCGTTCGTCGCGGCCCTGTCGACCCAGCAGGCCCCGGACAAAAAGCCCCGCTGACCCGCGCGCGGCCTGAAGCGGCCGGAAAGAGTGCTACCGGTTACCGGCCATGATGCCCGTCGCCCGGCAGGAAGGGCATGAGCTGGGCCTGCTGGAGCCCGGGGGTGGGCGTGGCGACGCCGTGCGTGGTGGCCGCTACCGACAGCAGGATGCCCAGCGTGACCAGCAGCACGAACATGCCGATCGCGGCCCAGCCGATGATCAGGCCGGTCAGGGCCATTCCGCCGCCCCGCTCGCCGGTACGCCGGATCTGCCCGCGCGCCTTGTGCCCCAGGATGACGGCGGGAATCGCGGTCAGCCCGAACAGGGGAGTGGCCAGCCCGAAGACCATCGAGGCCACTGCGGTTGAGTTGGTCGGCTGCGGCTGCTGGTACCGGGTGAACTGGAAAGGGACCTGCGGCAGCGAGCTGGGCAGGTCGGCCACCAGCGCGCGCAGTTCCCCGTACGTCTTGGCCGTGTAGGCCTGCTCCATCCGGGTGGTGTACTCGTCCTGGGTCAGGCGGCCCTCGCTGAACGCGGTCTTGAGCACGTCGACCAGCTGTTCGCGGTCGGTGTCCGACGCCCGCAGGGACGCGTGCATGTTCGCGGCCCCGCCGGATTCAAAGAAACCGGGACGGGCGCGATAGGACGGATCCTGTGCCACCAGTACCTCCCGCGGGTGCGACGCTTCGATACTAACCGACGGCTGCCTGTGTAACGGATAGGACTACCAACGCGTTCCGCCGGCTGGATTAGCCTGCAGGGGTGGACAGCAGTCGGGTCATCTCGGTCGGTACCGGCCGCGCGGTCAAGGTCGACTGGGCCTCCAGCCTCGATCGCACCGCGATCGACAAGCGTCCCGTGACCAGCCGTGACACCCCGGTCCCGGTCCGGCGCCTCGGCCTGGACGGTAATGAGCAGGCCGACCTGGTCAACCACGGCGGCCCCGACCAGGCCGTCTACGTGTACGCGCGCGAAGATCTGGACTGGTGGGGTGACCAGCTCGGCCGCGACCTGCGGGACGGCCTGTTCGGCGAGAACATCACCACGGCCGGGCTGGACGTGACCAACGCGCTGGTCGGGGAGCGCTGGCAGCTCGGCACGGCCGTGGTTCAGGTCACGTCCTGCCGCATTCCGTGCGTGACGTTCCGCAACTTCACCGGCGAGCAGCGCTGGGTCAAGCGGTTCGCTCAGGCGGGCCGGCCGGGCGCCTACCTGCGGGTGCTCAGCGAGGGCGCGGTCAGCCCCGGCGACCCGGTGACCGTACTCAGCCGCCCCCGCGAGCAGGTCACGGTGTCCGGGGCGATGCGGGCCTTCTACGGCGACGCCGAGCTGATGAGCAAGCTGCTCCGGGTCCCGGAACGCGGCCGCAAGTGGGACGAGATCGCCCAGGCCCAGCAGACCCGGGCCCAGCAGACCCGGGCCCGCTGACGTGCCGTCCGTCCTGCCCGAAGGGGACCCGGTCCCGCCGGACGGGTCGCTGCCCGCGCAGGCACTCGACGGCCTGGGCCAGCGGCCGTTCGGCGTCTACGTGCACGTCCCGTTCTGCGCCACCCGGTGCGGCTACTGCGACTTCAACACCTACACCGCCCTGGAGCTGGGCGGCGGCGCTTCCCGGGACAACTACCCGGGCCAGGCCGCGGCCGAGATCCAGTTTGCCCGCCGGGTCCTGCGCCAGGCCGCCGGACCGGCGCAGGTCCCGGTCCGCACGGTGTTCTTCGGCGGCGGTACGCCCACGTTGCTGCCCCCCGGCCAGCTGGGGGGCCTGCTCCGGGTCATCGACGGTGAGTTCGGGCTGGTCCCGGGGGCCGAAGTCACCGTCGAGGCCAACCCGGAAACGATCACCCCGCCGGTTCTGGCCCAGCTCCGGGCGGAAGGCATCACCCGCATCTCGTTCGGCATGCAGTCGTCCCAGCCGCACGTGCTGGCCGTGCTGGACCGCGTGCACCAGCCGGGCCGCCCGGCCCAGTGTGCCCGCTGGGCCCGGGAAGCCGGCTTCGAGCACGTCAGCCTGGACCTGATCTACGGCACACCGGGCGAGACCGACCGCGACTGGCGGCACTCGCTCGAGGCCGCGCTGGCCGCCGGGCCCGATCACATCTCTGCCTACGCGCTGATCGTGGAGGACGGCACCCGGCTCGCGGCCCGGGTCCGGCGCGGCGAACTGCCCGCGCCGGACGACGACGCCATGGCCGACCGCTACCTGATCGCCGATGAACTGCTGTCCGGCCACGGACTGGACTGGTACGAGGTGTCCAACTGGGCCGCGTCCCCGGCGGCCCGGTGTGCCCACAACCTGCTCTACTGGACCGGCGCCGACTGGTGGGGCGTGGGCCCCGGAGCCCACAGCCACATCGGCGGCACCCGGTGGTGGAACGTCAGGCACCCGGCGGCCTACGCGGGCCGGATCGCCGCCGGGGCCAGCCCCGGTTACGCCCGCGAGACGCTCACCCCCGCCGAACATCAGCTGGAACAGGTCATGCTGCTGACCCGGCTGTCCGAAGGCTGCCCCGTGGCCGAGCTGGACCCCGCGGGCCGGGACGCGGCCGCGAAGGCGGTCGCCGACGGCCTGGCCGACGCGGGCGCGCTGGCCGCCGGCCGGGTGGTGCTGACGCTGCCCGGCCGCCTGCTGGCCGACGCCGTCATCCGTGATCTGACCGGGTGACCGGGGAACCGGGTGACCGGGGGGCCGGGGAACCGGCCGGCCCGGACGGGTCAGGGCCGCTGAACCCGCTGTCCCGGCGTGACCAGGCCGGTCTCGTAGCCGAGCACCACCAGCTGGGCGCGGTCGCGTGCGCCGAGCTTGGTCATGGTCCGGCTCACGTGGGTCTTGGCCGTGAGCGGGCTCAGGTACAGCCGGGTGGCGATCTCGTCGTTGGACAGCCCGGTGGCGACCAGCGCCATCACCTCGCGCTCCCGGTCGGTCAGGGCGGCCAGCAGCCGGCTGGCGGCCGGGGCGGGACCGGCCGGCCGGGCGGCCAGGTCGGTGATCAGCCGCCGGGTCACGCTGGGCGACAGCAGCGCGTCACCGCGCTCGACCACCCGGATGGCCTGCAGCAGGTCGGCCGGCTCGGTGTCCTTGACCAGGAACCCGCTGGCCCCGGCGCGGATGGCCTGGAACACGTACTCGTCGGTCTCGAACGTGGTCAAGATGATCACCTTGACCCCGGCCAGGTCCTCGTCGGCCGCGATCCGCCGGGTGGCCTCCAGCCCGTCCATCTCCGGCATCCGGATGTCCATCAGCACCACGTCGGCCCGTTGCCGGCGGGCCAGGTCCACCGCCTGCCGCCCGTCCACCGCCTCACCCACCACGGTCAGCCCCGGGTCCGCCTCGAGCAGCACCCGGAACCCGGCCCGGATCAGGGCCTGGTCATCGGCCAGCAGGACCCGGATCATGGCTGCCCCACGTCCGCGGGCCGCGCGGGCGCCGGTTCCACCGCCCGGCCCACGGCGGGCAGCCGGGCCGCGACCCGGTACCCGCCGCCGGGCCCCGGGCCGGCCTCCAGCGACCCGCCGACCGAGGCAGCGCGCTCGCGCATGCCGATCAGCCCGTGCCCGCCGGGACCCGCCCCGCCGGCGGGGGCGCCCAGCCCGGTGTCGGTCACCTCGACCAGGAGCTCACCGTCGGCGTAGGTCAGCATCACCGCCGCGGTGGCTGGCCCGGCGTGCCGGATCGTGTTGGTCAGCGACTCCTGCACGATCCGGTAGGCGGCCAGGTCGACCGCGGCGGGCAGCGGCCGCGCCGCCCCCCGCACGGTCAGCGAAGTCTCCAGCCCGGCCTGGGCCGCCCGCTCGGTGAGCCCCCGGACCTGCCCGGTGCCCGGTGCAGGCCGGGTGGGATCGGCTTCGTCGGCCTGGCGGAGCACGTCCAGGATGGCCCGCAGCTCGCGCAGCCCCTCCCTGCTCACGCTTTTGATCGTGGCCAGTGCCTCGGCCGCCACCTCCGGCCGGTCCCGGAGCACGTGCGCGGCCGCGCCGGCCTGAACGTTGATGGTGGCCATGGTGTGCGCCACGACATCGTGCAGCTCCCGGGCGATCCGCAGCCGCTCCTCGTCGATCGTCCGCCGCGCGTCCGCGTCGGCCCGGTCCTGGATGGAAGCGATGTAGGCCCGGCGGCTGGCCACCGCGATGCCGCCCAGCGTGGCCGCGGCGGTCAGCCCCGGCAGCAGGTAGAACCCGGCCCCGGTCGGCCCGAACGGGTTGTGGGCCGCGGTCGCGCCCATCAGCACCAGGGTGATCAGCACCCCCCAGGCCAGCGCCCGGCGCGCGGACAGCGCGGTGGCCAGCGTGTACAGCGCCGCCACCGGAGCCAGCACCGCCGCCCCGTTCTCGTATCCCAGCAGCGAGTACACCGCCACCGCCCCCGCGGACACGGCCAGCACGGTCCGGGGCCAGCGGTGGCGGACCGCCAGCACCAGGCCGGCCACCGCGACCAGGCCCAGCGCGGCTTCAGGGGTGTGGGCGGCCGCCGACCCGGGCGGCAGCTGGTCGCTGACCTGCTGCGGATGAGCCTCGCCGTACGCGCCGATCAGCACCAGCGCGGTCATGGCCAGCGCGTACACGGCGTCACGGGTGCCGGCTCGCCACCAGCGCAGCAGGACTTCGCCGTTCATGCCGCCAGGGTAAGCCCGTTCACCCGGCCGGGCGTCCCCCCTCGGGTGGGGCCGCCCTACTCCGCTGGAAGTAATCGCTACCGGTGCGCCCGCCCGCAGATCCAGCCGGGCAGGCGGTAGTAGTCCCCCCGCCTCGCCGCCCGGGCCGCGCGGATCAGGTAACCCACCGAGACCAGCCAGAACGCGATCAGCACCGGCCCCATGATCAGCAGCGCGTACCGCGGGCGGTTCAGCGCGAGCAGGCCGGTCACGATCACGCCGGAAAGGGCGAACGCGGTCACGGCCAGCGTGAACCGGAACGCCTGGGCGGCGTGCCGCCGCACGAACTCCGACCGCCGGCCCACGGTCAGGTACACCGCCAGCGGCGCCAGCAGCCAGAGAGCCAGCGCTGCCGCATAGCTCACGGCCGCCCACCGCTCATATTCAGGCTGAACGTCGGGGGCGGCCCTGGCCGGCCCGGCCGGCGTCCCGCCGCCCCGTGTCCCGCCGGTGTCCGGCTCGTCCGCCAGCAGCGTGGGCTGCGCGGGCCGGGGTTCATCCAGCGCCCGGTCCTCAGGGGGCTCCTGCAGCCCCCATGCCGAAAGGGACCCCCGGCCAGCCCCTGAATTCGTCATCCCGTCCCTCGCCGAGAGTCACCACCCCGAGGTTAGCTCGTTCCCGCATGCCGGGCCACATGGATAACTCGGTAACGAAGTCGATGAGTTCCTCGACCCGGCCGAGCAGTTCGGGCTCCAGGTCGGCGAACGTGCGGACCGAGCCGAGGATGCGCTGCCACGCCGCGGCCGTGCTGCCGGTCCAGCCGATGGCCGCCAGCACGCCTTCCTTCCACGGCTGGCCGCGGGGCACGTCCGGCCAGTACGGGATGCC
>DASWVA010000039.1:0-10575 GCA_036401415.1 Streptosporangiaceae bacterium | reverse complement strand
GGAGTACCTGCGCCAGCTGGAGGGCGGGGACGCCGGCCGGCGGGTGGTCGTGCTGATCGCGGAGCTGGAGCCGGTCCGGTCCTGGCAGTGGATCCTGCACAACCAGCGCGGCGCCGTCCTGGAGCGGGCGATCCGGCGCGGCACCTCAAACGTGGTCGTCTGCCGGATCCGCTTCCGCCCCACCACCTGGTCGGCGAACTAGGGCGCCCCCGCAACATTCAGTGATAGCCGGAGGCGCCCGCGGGGTACACCAGTAGTGCCGCACCGCCGCGGACTCAGGGAGGTCCCATGCGTATCAGTGATGTGCTTCGCGTCAAGGGCTCGAAGGTGGTCACGGTCACCCCGGACACGAAGGTGCGGCGCCTGCTGGAGGTGCTGGCTGAGCACGGGATCGGCGCGGTCGTCGTCTCGGCGGACGGGACGTCGGTCGGCGGCATCGTCAGTGAGCGCGACATCGTCCGGGCCCTCGCCCAGCGCGGTGCGGCGGTGATGTCCGAGCCGGTCACCGAGATCTACACCGCGCAGGTGCGGACGGTCGCCCCGGCCACCTCGCTGGACGACGTCATGCGGCTGATGACCGAGCACCGCATGCGGCACGCGCCGGTGCTGGCCGACGGGGCCCTGATCGGACTGGTGAGCATCGGCGACGTGGTGAAGAACCGCATCGACGAACTGGAGACCGAGCGGACCGCGCTGTCGGACTACATCACCACGGCCCGCTAGCGCCGGCCTGTCCGCCGGCCGCCCCGGCCTGGCCGCCGGCCTCTGCGGCGGCCCCGGCCGGGACCGCGAGCGCGCGCAGGACATCCGGGCTCAGCGCCGCCTCGGCGGCGTCGACGATCTCCAGATCGGCGCGCACGTGCCGCTCAGCCGCGGTGATCAGCAGGGCGTCGACCGGGGAACGGCCGGCCGCCGCCGCCTCGGTCAGCCCCCGCAGCTCCCGCAGCAGGTGGGCACGCTGCCGGCCCAGGATCTGGGTCAGCGCGTCCGGGTCGCCGAGCCGGGCCGCGGCCATCACCTTGAGGAAGAAGTCGTCGCGGTAACCACGCTGCCGCACGCTCGGCTCACTGAGCCAGCGGTCCAGTTCCGCACGGCCGGCCGGGGTGAGCCGGTGCATCACCCGGTCCGGCTTGACCGGCTGCGGCTGCCGTTCGGAGGTGATCAGGCCGTCCCGGGAGAGCCGGTCGAGCACCTGGTACAGGTGCCCGATGTTCAGCCCGCCCCACTGGTCGCCGACCGCCTCCTGAAAACTGTTCCGCAGTTCGTAGCCGTGCGCAGGCTTGGCGGCAAGCAGGGCGAGCACGGCGTGCTGGAGCGGCATCGGGCCTCCGGCCAGGGACGGATCATCTTACCTAGCGACTAGGTAACGATGCTGTCGCGCATCTTGCCTAGCCACTAGGTATGGGGCGACAGTAGTCGCAGACCGGGCCCGGCACCAGCCGGGGCCGCCCGTATCGCCGGCGCCGGTGCGCCCGCGCCACGGCCCACGCGGAGGCTGATCCACCATGGGAAGGCTCGCCTGGTCGCAGCTGCGGTTCGGGGCCGTCCGCACGGTGGCCCTGCTGGCGGGCATGCTGATCGCGGCCACCGCGTTCACCGTGCTCACCGCGGCTTCGCGCACCTCGCAGCTGCGCACCACCGGTACGGTGTCGGCGCATTTCCGCGCCGCGTACGACATCCTGGTCCGCCCGCCCGCGGCCCGGAGCCCGCTCGAAGCCCAGACCGGCACCGTCCAGCCGAACTTCCTGTCCGGTCTCTACGGCGGCATCACCATGGCCGACTACCGCCAGATCCAGCACCTGCCCGGCGTGCAGGTGGCGGCGCCGGTGGCGATGGTCGGCTACAGCCTGCCCGTCCAGTCCATCACCGAGCCCCTGCCCGCCAGCGCGCTGGCCGGGTCCGGCCGGGAACTGTTCCGGTACGACACGACCTGGGTCAGCGCGGGCGGCGCCACCCGGATCAGCCAGCCAGCCTCCTACGTCTACGTCACGCCGCGGCCGCTCAGCGCGGACAACGCCACCGGCGCCAGCTATGAGACCCAGGGCGGAGCGCGAGCCGAGGTCTGCCCGGCGCCGGCCCCGGCCACCAGTCCCTTCAGCCCGGCGGTGCAGGCGCAGGCGTGGTGCTGGTCCAAGGTCAACGGCCTGAGCGGCGGCGGCAGCTACCAGAACCTGACCGCCAGCCGTCCCGGCGTGGTGGTGACCTGGGAGTTCCCGATGCTCATCGCGGCCGTGGATCCGGCCGCCGAGGCCAGGCTGGACGATCTGCCGCACGCGCTCACCTCCGGGCGCTACCTGGCCGAAAACGCCGGGCCGGGCGAGATCAGCCCCGGCGGCCACCGGCTGACCACCTTCCCGGTGCTGGCCGCGGCGCGCAGCGGCATCGGCGAATGGTCCCAGACCCAGGTGCGGCGGCTCGCTGACCCATCCGGGCCGCCGGCGCTGGATGCGGCCACCATGAGCCGGGACGCGACCGCGCCGGGCCAGCCGGTCCTCAGCGTCCGCATCGACGCCCAGCAGGCTTATGAGCAGCTCCTGGCCGCGCTGAGCGGCACGCCCGGGACCTACCCGGGGATCAACCAGTACTGGTCGGTCGGCGCGATCAAATACACTAGGGCGCCGGACGGGGATCTGGTCCCGGCGCCGGTGCGCAACCCGCTGTCCGTGTGGCGGTCGGCCTTCGGGACCGACGGGTTCGTGTCGGCCCCGGTGGACAACGCGGACACCGCCTACCGCCGGCTGACCAGCCACGCTCCTTCCAGCAGCACCATCGCGGGGGCGACGCTGCCGATCCCGGTCCCGCGCCTGGCCGGGGAGTTCAGCCCGGCCAGGATCGCCTCGTTCGATCCGCTGTCCCGGGTGCCGCTCGGGATCTACCAGCCGGCGACGGCCGGCCCGGCCAGCGCAGCCAGCCGGCGGGCCCTGAACGCGGCCAGCCTGCTCCCCACCCTGAACCTGGCCGGGTACGTCAGCCAGCCGGTCCAGCTCGTCACCACCCTGTCCGCCTTGCCCGCGCTGGAGAACCACGCCTACTTCAGCGGCGACCTGCACGCGGCCGACCCGATCAGCGTGATCCGGGTCCGGGTGGCCGGCGTGGCCGGGCCGGACGCCGTGTCGCTGGCCCGGATCCGGCAGGTGGCCCAGCAGATCGCGGTGCGCACCCACCTGACCGTGGACATCGTGGCCGGCTCCTCGCCCCGGCTGACCGTGGTCGACCTGCCCGCGGGCCGGTTCGGCCAGCCCGGCCTGCGGCTGACCGAGGGCTGGGTGCACAAGGGTGTCGCGGTGGCCATCCTGACCGCGGTCGACCGCAAGAGCGTGGTGCTGTTCACGCTGATCCTCCTCGTGTGCGTGCTGTTCGTGGCCAACTCGGCGACCGCCGCCGTCCGGGGCCGGCGGCGGTCGCTGGGGGTACTGGCCTGCCTGGGCTGGACCCGGCCCCGGCTGTTCGCGACGGTCCTGGGCGAGCTGGCCGGGATCGGCCTGGTCGCCGGGTTGCTGGGCGGGGCCCTGGCCCTGCCCATCGCCGCCGGGCTGGGCCTGCACCCGTCCGTGGCCCGGGCGGCCCTCGCCCTGCCGGTGGCGATGGCGGTGGCGATCGTGGCCGGGGCGGGGCCGGCCTGGATCGCGACCCGCGCCGATCCGCTGGCCACGATCCGCCCGCCGGTCATCGCGGCCCGGCGGGCGTATCACCCCGGCGGGATCACCGGGCTGGCCGTGCTCAACGTGACCCGTAACCCGGGCCGCACCCTGATCGGGGTGGTCAGCCTGGCCGTGGGGGTAGCGGCGCTGACGCTGCTGACCGCGATCACCATCGCGTTCCGGGGCGTGGTCGTCGGCTCGCTGCTGGGTGACGCGGTCGCGGTCCAGATCCGGGGCGTGGACTACGTCGCGGTGATCACCACCGTGCTGCTCGGGTTGCTGGCCGTGGCCGACGTGGTGTTCCTGAACATCCGCGAGCGCGCGGCCGAGCTGGCCACGATCCGCAGCTTCGGCTGGCCCGAGCACACGCTGGACCGGATGATCGTGACCGAGGGCGCGCTGATCGGCGCGGCCGGGGCCCTGGCCGGGGCCGTGGCCGGGCTGGCCGCCGCGGCCACCTTCGCCGGGCAGCTCACGTTCCGGCTGGCCGCCGCGGCCGTGGTCGCCGCCGCGGCCGGCACGCTGCTCACCGCGGCCGCCGCGATCCCGCCCGCGCGGATGCTGCGCCGCCTGCCCGCCGCCCAGCTGCTCGCCGAAGACTGAAGCCCAGGAGCCAGCCGTGACCGAGGACGTGACCGAGGACGTGACCGGAAACCAGGCCGGCGGCGCGCAGATCGAGCTGCGCGGCATCAGCAAGCACTACGGCATCAGCCGGGATCAGCAGGTGGCCGCGGCCGACGACCTCAGCCTGTCCATCGCCGCGGGTACGTTCGTGGCCGTGACCGGCGCGTCCGGCTCGGGCAAGTCGACCCTGCTGCATCTGATCGGCGCCATCGAACGGCCCGACCAGGGCTCCATCACCAGCGACGGAACCGAGCTGACCCGGCTGCGCGGGGGCGCCCTGGCCGCCTACCGGCGCACCGTGGGTTTCGTGTTCCAGCGGTACAACCTGCTGCCCGCGCTGACCGCGCTGGACAACGTCATCGCCCCGGTGCTGCCGTACCGGACGCGGTGGGACAAGCGCGAACGGGCCCGCGAGCTGCTGGACGCGGTGGGCCTGGCCGGCCGGGAGCAGTCGCTGCCCGCGCGCATGTCCGGCGGCGAGCAGCAGCGGGTGGCTATCGCCCGGGCCCTGGTCAACCACCCGTCGGTGCTCCTGGCCGACGAGCCGACCGGCAACCTGGACACCCAGAACGCGGCCGAGGTCATGACGCTGCTGACCGGGCTGCGTGCCGCGCGGGGTATGACCATCGTGCTGGCCTCCCACGACCTGCAGATCGCGGCGCGCGCCGAGCGGCTGATCCGGCTCCGCGACGGCCTGCTGACCCAGGACATCGACCTGACCGAGGGTTACCCGGTCGAAGAGGTGATCCGCCGGGCCAGCCAGCTCGGTTGACGCCGTAACGGGCCCGGTCAGCCGATCCGCCCGGGTCCCGGTCGCCGGTTCGGGCTCCAGCTTGCGGCGCAGCTGGACCAGGTAGAGCCGCAGGTTGGCGGTGGCGCCGGCGTAACCCGGCCCCCGCACCTGGCTCAGCAACTTCCACCAGAAGGCTGCACGCCGGGCCCACCCGTGCGGTGTGGGCTTGCTGGCATGATCGCTGTCGTGATGGTGGTGGTCCAGATTGGCTCGGCTCGGCCGCTTGGCCGGCGAACTAGCCACGCCAGGTGAGCAGGCCGGGCTCAGACCTGCGCAGCAGCGAATACAAAAACCGGTGTTTGACACTCCTTTGAGGCAACTGACAAACTGTAGTTAACCTCAAAGGAGTGTCAAAGTGTCCGCACTCGACGACGTCCTGCGTTCCATCGAGCGCGGTCAGACCTCGGCGTCCAAGGTGGAGACGATCTCACTCGACTTCAAAACCGAGAAGCCGACTGCCAAGGAAACGTTTCAAGACCTGGCCGAAGCTGCCGTCTGTTTCGCGAACTCAGTAGGCGGAGTCATCGTCGTGGGGGTCTCGGACACAGGCTCGGGTACCAGCGCCTTCGTCGGCACCACGCTGGACGCGCATCGCGTCAGGTCACGGATTCATGATCTGACCCAGCCTGCGCTGACCGTTACAGTCAGCGAACTGACCTGGGCTGGCCAGCGCTTGCTGGCGATAGATGTTCCCGAGGGACTGGACGTCTACTCAACAGGTAAAGGCATCTTTGCGCAGCGGTGGAATGACCAATGCCTCCCTATGCGGCCCGCCGCTGTCGCGCGGCTCAGCGACGAGAGAAGCGGCGTCGACTGGAGCGCGCGGTCAGGTGACCGAACGGTAGAAGATATCGATGGACAGGCGATGCAGCTCATGCGCGGCCTGCTCAGATCGAGCGGGGACGACACGAAAGAACGGCTCACTCGCCTTAACGATCGCGGCCTGCTCCGGGAACTCGGTCTGCTGACGGATGCCGGGAAACTGACCCGAGCGGCTGACTATCTGCTCTGCCCCCCGGCGCGGCAATCCGCCCATGAAGTGCTGGTTTACCAGCACCGGCAGACTCGATCTGGCGAAGCCGATCAAGCACGCAGATGGTCACCGCCGCTCCTGACCGCGTTTTCTGAAGCACTGGGCGTCATCTCGGCCCGCATCAATTCCACTCCAGTAAACACAGCTCGCGGTCAGCAACTCACGATTGAGGACTATCCTTTTGCGGCCGTCCGCGAGGCGCTGGCCAACGCGATGATTCATGGTGATCTGCGCGAACGTCGGCCGGTGCAGATTGAGCACTCACCGGAAGCGTTGGCCGTCAAATCTCCCGGGCCACTCGTCACCGGGATTACCCCGGAAAATATTCTGACGCACGGTTCTCGGCCCAGGTTCCCGCTGCTAGCGGCGACCATGCGCATTCTCGGTCTCGCCGAGGAACTCGGCCAAGGTGTAGACCGCATGTTCCGCGAGATGGTGAGAAGTGGCCGGGCCATTCCGACCGTCCATGTTCTCGAGGGCGAGCTGACCGAGACAGGCATCGACTTTCAGGGTGGCCCAGCTAATGTCCGTCTCGCAAAGTTTGTAGCGGAACTGCCAGAGGCGGAGCGCAGTGATACGGATACGCTCCTGATCGCCTATTTCCTCTGCCAGAAGCGCAGCGCGACGGCGAAAGAGGTGGCCTCGGTAATTCAGCGCGCCCCGGCTGAGGCTGAGACAGTCCTACGGCGTCTGGCTCACGGTGAGGCCCGCATGATCGAACCCACTGCGGGTACTGCCAACCGGCTTCACCCAAACTACAGGTTCACGGGTGCTTCGCTTTCTGCACTTGGTCCTGCCGTGACCTACAGCCGCAGGGCGCCCTCGGAGACCGACCGAAAGGTCGTCGAGCACATCCGCGAATATAAGACCATCAACAACTCAACGTTGCAGCGGCTCTTTGACGTGGACGTCTATCAGGCTCGGGACCTTCTTCGCGATCTGGTTGGGCGTGAGGTCCTGGTTCGCGTTTCCGAGCAAACGCGAGGCGTTGCGGTCAAGTACGGACCAGGCCCGAAGTTCCCGCTTAAGGTCAAGCAGACGGCTCGAGTGAAGGGCGTCTCGGCCGATTCTCCCCTGCCGTTCACCGACGATGATGTGCCGGGAGACGAAGCCGACTAAGTGGGGCCACTGATCAGCGGATCTCCTCAGCCGATCCGCTCGGCGCCGTTCAGCGGGTCCGGCTGGAACCGGTAACCCATGCCCGGCTCCGTGATGAGCCGCTGCGGCCGGGCCGGGTCGGGTTCCAGCTTGCGGCGCAGCTGGGTCATGTACAGGCGCAGGTTGCCGGTGGCGCCGGCGTATCCGGGCCCCCACACCTCGGTCAGCAGCTGCTGCTGGCTCATCAGCTTGCCCGGGTGGCGCAGCAGCACCTCCAGCAGGTGCCATTCGGTCGGCGTGAGCCGGATGTCGCCGTCGGGGCCGCCCTCGACCCGGCGGGCCGCCAGGTCTACCACCAGGTCACCCAGCCTGACCTGCGGCTCATTGTCCGGCGGACTGGATCGGCGCAGCGCCGCCCGCATCCGGGCCAGCAGCTCGTCCATGGCGAACGGCTTGGTCACGTAGTCGTCGGCCCCGGCGTCCAGTGCTTCGACCTTGTCCGCGCTGTCCGCCCGGCCGGACAGCACCACGATGGGGACGCTGGTCCAGCCGCGCAACCCCCCGATGACCTCCAGGCCACCCAGGTCGGGCAGGCCCAGGTCCAAGATGACCAGGTCGGGCTGGTGCCGCCCGGCCACGTCCAGCGCCTCGGCGCCGGTGGCCGCGGTGAACACCTCGTACTGGCGGACGCGCAGGTTGATCCGCAGGGCCCGGAGGATCTGCGGCTCGTCGTCGACGACCAGGACCCGGGTCACGTCGCGGCCGGCTCGTCCAGGCCCGGTCGGGACGGCCCGGGCTGCGACGGCTCGTCTCGGGCGGCCCGCTCGCGGTGCCCCGGCTCGGCTTCGGCCGGCTCCGGCGCGGGGGCCACCGCCGGCATTGTGACCGCCATGGTCAGCCCGCCCCCTGGCGTCTCTTCCGCGGTCAGGGTCCCGCCCATGGCCTCGGTGAAGCCGCGGGCCAGGGCCAGGCCCAGGCCGACGCCGGTGGTGTTGTCGGTGTCACCCAGCCGCTGGAACGGCACGAACATCCGGTCCCGTTCCTTCTCCGGTATGCCCGGGCCCCGGTCGATCACCCGCAGCTCGACCCGGTCCCCGAGCGTGCTGGCGGTCAGCAGGGGCGGCACCGCGGCCGGCGAGTAGCGCAGCGCGTTCTCGGTCAGGTTGACCACCACCCGCTCCAGGATGGCCGGGTCCACCGTGACCTCCGGCAGCGCCTCCGGGATGTCGACCAGCACCGGTTGGCTGCGATCGCCCAGATCGTCCAGGGAACGGGCCACGATCTCATCAAGCCCCACCGGCCGGGGGAACAGCGACAGCGCCCCGGCCTGCAGCCTGCTCATGTCGAGCAGGTTACCGACCAGCCGGGTCAGCCGGTCCAGTGATTCGTCCGCGGTGGCCAGCAGCTCGTCCCGGTCGGACCTGGTCCAGTGCACCTCGGGTGAGCGAAGGCTGGTCACCGCGGCCTTGGCCGAGGCCAGCGGGCTGCGCAGGTCGTGGCTGACCGCGGTGAGCAGCGCGGTTCGCATCCGGTCGGCCGCGGCGATCGGCTTGGCCGCCTCGGCCTGCGCCGCCAGCCGCTGCTGGTCCAGAGCCGCGGCCGCGTAGGCCGCGAACGCTCCCAGCACCCGCCGGTCGGTGGCGGCCAGCGTCCGGCCGCGCAGCGCCATCGTCAGCGTGCCGGTGACCGGCACCTCCACGTCCGCGTCCTCGGGGACGGTCACCGGCTCCTCCCCGGTGGTGGCCACCACCGTCCAGCGCCGCCCGGGCCCGAGGATCCGGCTGGCCCGGGGCCGGGTGCCGTCCTGGTCCGGGTCACCACCGTCGCTGCCCTGACACTCCAGCAGGGTCACTGACCGCATGCCGAAGGACTCCCGGACCCGCTCCAGCAGCGCCGGGAGCGCCTGCTGGCCCCGCAGCACGCTGCCCGCCATGGTCACCAGCAGCTCGGACTCCGCGCCGGCCCGGGCCGCCTGCTTGGTCCGCCGGGCCGCGATGTCCACGACCGAGCTGACCAGCAGAGCCACCACGACGAACACGATGATGGCCCAGGCGTTGTTGGCGTTGGCGATCGTGAACCGGTGGACGGGCGGGGTGAAGTACCAGTTGAGCAGCAGCGACCCCGCCACCGCCTCCAGCACCGCCGGGATGAACCCGCCGACCAGTGCGACCAGGATGACCCCGACCAGGAACGTGAGCACGTCGCTGGTCAGGTTCACGTTGCCGCGCAACGCGGCCAGCGTCAGGGTCACCACCGGCGCGAACACCGCGGCCAGCAGGTAGCCGACCAGCCGCCGGCGCAACGTCAGGCTGCCGCCGGCTTTGGGCAGCAGCCCGCGGCCCCGGCCCATCTGCTGATGGGTGACGATGTGCACGTCGATGTCGCCTGAGCCGCGGATGGACCGGGCCCCGATTCCCGGCCCGGTGAGCATGGCCTGCAGCCAGGACCGGCGGCTGGCCCCCAGCACCAGCTGGGTGGCGTTCTCCGCCCGCGCGAACTCCAGCAGCGCGTCCGGGATGTTGTCGCCCACCACCTGGTGGTAGGTGCCGCCCAGCGACTCGGCCAGCCGCCGCTGCCCGGCCAGCGCGCCCGGGTCGGCGCCGGTCAGCCCGTCGGACCGGCTGACGTGCACGGCCAGCAGCTCCCCGCCTGATGACCGGGCCGCGACCCGCGCCCCGCGCCGGATCAGCGTGTCACCCTCCGGGCCGCCGGTCAGGGCGACCACCACCCGCTCGCGCGCCTCCCACGTGCCCTGGATGCCGTGCGCGGTCCGGTAGTTCTGCAGGCCCTCGTCCACCTTGTCCGCGAGCCAGAGCAGAGCCAGCTCCCGCAGCGCGGTCAGGTTGCCGGTACGGAAGTAGTTGGTCAGCGCGGCGTCGATCTTTTCCGCCGGATAGATGTTGCCGTGCGCCATCCGCCGCCGCAGCGCCTCCGCGGTCATGTCGACCAGCTCGACCTGGTCCGCGGCCCGGACCGCCGCGTCCGGGACTGTCTCCCGCTGCGGTACCCCGGTGATCTTCTGCACCACATCGTTCAGCGACTCAAGGTGCTGCACGTTGACCGTGGAGATCACGTCGATGCCCGCGTCCAGCAGCTCGTCGACGTCCTGCCAGCGCTTCTCGTGCCGGGAGCCGGGCACGTTGGTGTGAGCCAGCTCGTCGACCAGGGCGATCTGCGGCTTGCGGGCCAGCACCGCGTCCAGGTCCATTTCCTCGAACGTCGCGCCGCGGTAGGTGATCGGACGTCGCGGGATCACCTCCAGGCCGTCGAGCAGCGCCGCCGTCTGCGGCCGTCCGTGGGTCTCCACGAACGCGACCACCACATCGGCCCCGCGTTCGGCCCGCCGGTGGCCCTCCCCGAGCATGGCGAACGTCTTGCCCACCCCT
>DASWVA010000038.1:0-3564 GCA_036401415.1 Streptosporangiaceae bacterium | reverse complement strand
GCTGTGGCCAATTCCGTCAGCCCGCTCTGGTACGCGACCAGGTCGATGGGGGTCATGGCCCTCATCCTGCTCACCGCGACCGTGGTCCTGGGCGTGGCGACCGTGGCGGGCGTCTCCGGCCCGGGGATCCCGCGGGTCGTTACCGGTGCCCTGCACCGCAATCTGTCCCTGCTGGCGATGGTGTTCGTCGCGGCCCACGTCCTGACCACGGTGCTGGACCGCTACACGTCGATCGGGCTCACCGCCGCGTTCGTGCCGTTCAGCTCGTCCTACCGGGCTTTCTGGCTCGGCCTGGGCGCAGTCGCTCTCGACCTGCTGCTCGCCGTCACCGTGACCAGCCTGTTCCGGGACCGGATGTCCTACCGGGCCTGGCGGGCCGTGCACTGGCTGTCCTACGCCAGCTGGCCGGTAGCGCTGTGGCACGGGCTCGGCACCGGAACTGACACCCGGGTGCCGTGGCTGCTGGCTCTCGACGCGCTCTGCGTCGCGAGCGTGCTTGGTGTGGCGGGATGGCGGCTGACCCGGGCCCATCCCGGTGCGGCCCGCCTCGCGCTGACCGGCATGGCTGTACTGCTGCCGGTGGCCACCATCGCCTTCCTCGCGGTCGGCCCGCTCCGGCCGGGCTGGGCCCAGCGCGCGGGTACCCCCGCCGCCCTGATCGGCGCCCGCCAGTCCATGGGCCGGGCCACCGCGCCCGCGGGCTCGCCGGGCACCGCCACGGCGACCTTCACCGGCAAGGTGCGCCAGACCGCCGGCCCCGCGGCGGGCCAGGTCACGGTCGAAGTCACCGGCCGGACCAGCGGGCCGGCGGCGCGGGTCCTCACGGTGGTGCTGCACGGAAGGCCGGACGGTTCCGGCGTCGTGCTGTCCAGCGGTACCGTTCTGCTCGGAGCCAGCGGGCGCGATCCCGCCCGCCAGGGCCCGGTCACGCGGCTGGACGGCAGCCAGCTGATCGCGACCCTGCACGGCCCCGCCACCCAGAGCGAATCGGCCCGGCTGTACCTGGTCATCAGCGGAACCCGTGCGTCCGGCGATCTGTCCACCTCTCCCGGTGGCGGATCGTGACCCAGGATCAGACCGTGCCCGAGCGCAGGCGGGTCACCGGCCAGCCGGTCTCCGGGATCCCGGTGCGGCGGCTGACCGCCGGCTGGCACCAGGCCCGCGGCCCCGCGAACCTCCACCAGCATCTCGCGCAGTACGGGCCGCTGCCCAGTCCCGGCCGTCACCTGATCGCCATGGTGACCGCGGCCGGGCTGACCGGACGTGGGGGCGCCGCCTTCCCCACCGGCACCAAGATGCGGTCGGTGGCTGCTGGACGCGGGCCGAAGGCGGTGGTGGTCAACGGCATGGAGGGCGAGCCGGCCAGCGAGAAGGACCAGGCCCTGCTGGCCCGGGCCCCGCACCTCGTGCTGGACGGCGCCGTGCTGGCCGCCGAGGCGGTCGGGGCGGCCACGGTGCACATCTGCCTGGAACGGGGTCGCTACCAGCAGATCGACGACGTGGCCCGCGCGGAGAGAGAACGCGAACGAGCCGGGTTCGGTGCCGTCCGGCTGCAGGTCCACGACCTGCCCGCCCGGTATGTGTCCAGCGAGGAGACATCGCTGGTCCGGTGGCTGAACGGGGGGGACGCCCGGCCGGTGCTGACACCGCCGCGGCCATCGGACCGCGGTGTCCAGCGGCGCCCCACGCTGGTGGGCAACGTGGAAACGCTGGCGCACGTGGCCCTGATCGCCCGCTTCGGCCCGGACTGGTTCCGCGAGGCCGGCACCGCGGGCACCCCCGGCAGCATGCTCGTCACCGTCTCCGGTGACGTCACCTCCCCCGGCGTCTACGAGGTCGAGACGAGCACGCCGGTCGGAGAGGTACTGGCTCTCGCGAACGCGGCCGGCGACGCCGAGACCGTCCTGCTCGGCGGTTACGGCGGAACCTGGCAGCGGATCGCCACGGTGGCCTCGCTGCCGATGACCCCCGCTGGGCTGAGGTCCGCTGAGGCCAGCCCCGGCGCGGGCGTGCTGGTTGTGCTGCCCACCACCAGCTGCGGTATCAGCGAGACGGCCCGGATCCTCGGCTACCTGGCCCGGCAGAGCGCCCAGCAGTGCGGGCCCTGCCAGTTCGGCCTGCCGGCCATCGCCGAGGACTTCGCTCAGCTCGCCCTGGGCCGCCAGGACGGTGACGCGGTCCCCCGGCTGCGCCGCCGGCTGGGTGTGATCCTGGGACGAGGCGCGTGCCGCCACCCGGACGGTGCGGTCCGGCTGGCGGCCTCGGCCCTTACCGTATTCGCGGCCGACCTGAAGGCCCACGTGGCCCGGCATCCGTGCCGGGCCTCCCAGCGCGGCCCGCGGGGGACGGCGTTTCCGGTTCCGCAGCGCGAAGTGACGGGGGACTGGAGGTGACGCTCCAGCTGCGCATTGATCCCACGGCGTGCGCCGGGCACGGAATCTGCGCCGACCTGCTCCCCGAGCGGATAACACTGGACGAGTGGGGCTTCCCCATCATCCGGCCGGACGTGCCGCGGCCCCTGGCCGGGCACGCACGCCGGGCGGTCCGCGCCTGCCCGGTTCTGGCCCTGCGGCTGCGACGCATCCCCACCGGCCAGCGATGAGGAAACCCGGTCCCGTGAGCGTCACCGGGAAACAGCATCACTGCGGCCCGGCCGGACCCGGGGAAGCCGGGAGGTCCGGACGTTGAGCATCGAGGACGAAACGGTCCGCGCGGCCGACCCGGACGAGCCGCATTCGGGGAGCAGCGCGGGCAAGCTGAACTGGCTGCGGGCGGGAGTGCTGGGGGCCGACGACGGCATCGTGTCGGTGGCCGGCCTGGTGGTCGGCGTGGCCGGGGCCACCAGTTCGCGCGGCCCGGTGTTCACCGCGGGTCTGGCCGGCTTGGTGGCCGGGGCGGTGTCGATGTCGCTGGGCGAGTACGTGTCGGTGTCCAGCCAGCGTGACAGCGAGACCGCGCTGCTGGCGCAGGAGCGCCGGGAACTGGCCGAGACACCGGGCCAGGAGCTCAGCGAGCTGATTGCCCTGTACCAGGCGAAGGGCCTGTCCGAGCCGACCGCCCGCCAGGTCGCCACCGAACTGACCGCCCACGACGCGCTGGCCGCCCACCTCGACGCCGAATTGCACATCGACCCCGACGACCTGGCCAACCCGCTCCAGGCCGCGGCCGCTTCGGCCGCGGCCTTCACCGCCGGAGCGCTGCTCCCGATGGCGGCGATCCTGCTGCCGCCCGCGGCATGGCGGGTGCCGGTGACGATCGTGGTGGTGCTGCTCGCGCTCGGGATCGCCGGGGCGGTCAGCGCCCGGATCGGTGGTAGCAGCGCTCGCCGGGCGGTGGTCCGGGTCGTGCTCGGCGGGGCGATCGGCCTCGGCTTCACCTACGGCATCGGCCACCTGTTCGGCACCGCGATCGGCTGACCGCCCGGGAATTGTTCCGAATTCCTTAACCGGCGAACCGCCTGAGCCCGGGTGCCCGTGACTCGCCGCCGCGTAAGCTGGCGGCCTGGCCCAGTTCGAGCCATCGGCATAAGGGCATCTTCCGCGGATACCGGCCGCCATTAACCGA
>DASWVA010000037.1:0-3690 GCA_036401415.1 Streptosporangiaceae bacterium | reverse complement strand
GACCTGGTGGTCGGGACCGGCGGGCAGGTCAGTGCGCATCCGGGCGGCGGCCCCTACAACGCGGCGCGGACGCTGGCCCGGCTCGGCCTGCCGGTCACGTTTCTCGGCCGGCTGGCGGCGGACGGCTTCGGCCGCCTGCTGCGCGAGCGGCTGACCGCGGAAGGCGTCACGCTCGGCCTGCCCGGGCCGTCGGGCCGGCCGAGCACCCTGGCGGTGGCGGCGGTCGACCCGGCGGGCGTGGCCGACTACTCGTTCTACCTCGACGGCACGGCCGCCGCCGACGTGACCTTCGAGGTTCTGCGCGCGGCGCTGCCGGACGCGGTCACCGCGGTCCACGTGGGCACCCTGGGGCTGGTCATGGAGCCGGTCGGCGCGGCGGTGGAGCGGCTGGTGCGGACCGCGGTGCCCGCCGGCGCCCTGGTATTCCTCGATCCCAACTGCCGCCCCACGGCCGTTTCCGGCGCCGGCGCCTACCGCGGGCGGATCAGCGCGATCGCCCAGCGCGCCGATATCGTCAAGGCGAGCGTCGAGGACCTGGCCTACCTTTACCCGGGCCTGCCGCCGGAGGCGGCGGCCAAGGCGCTGCTGGCCGCCGGGACGCCGCTCGTCCTGGTCACCGACGGCCCGCACCCGGCCCGGGCCTTCTTTTCCGGCACGGTGCTGACCGGTGAGGTCCCGTCGGTCACCGTGGCGGACACGATCGGCGCCGGCGACGCCTTCGGCGGCGGCTTTCTCGGCTGGTGGACGGCCCGCGGCCTGGGCCGGGCGGACCTGCGCCGGGCGGAACTGGTGGAGCCGGCCCTGCGGGCCGCCGCGGGGGTGGCCGCCCTTACCTGCGCCCGTCCGGGGGCCGATCCGCCGGTTCTGGCCGAGGTGACGAACCGGGGCTGGTGGCCCGCTACCTGAGCGCGCCCACCGACGGCAGGTGCGCGGGCCAGGGAACCAGCAGACGCGCCCCGAGGAGTAGCGCGGCCATCGCGACCAGCGCGAAGAGCGCCACCCAGATCCCGGCGGGCACCCCCGTGAGCCAGGCCAGCTGGTCGGCGTCGGACGACAGCGGGCGGCCGGCCGCCAGACGCTGCCCGGGCGGGTAGCGCACCGCCCGGCGCCGCGTCCGCGCCAGCTCGGCCACCGGCCGCACTCCGCCGAAGAGCAGGAACCAGGCCACGGCGTAGGCGCAGGCCGCCCGCAGGGACGGCCCGGCCAGCGCGATGACCGCGAAGAGGGCCCCGCCGGTCACCAGCACCGCCAGCGCCCCGTACCAGTTGCGCACCATGACCAGCGTCGCCGCCAGCAGGAGCAGGAGCAGGGCCAGCACCAGCGTGACCCGCTCGGTGCCGAGCAGCGCCGCCGCCCCCGCCCCGAGCAGCGGCGGTGCCAGGTACCCGGCGAGGGCGGTCAGCACGACGCCGGGGCCGCTGCGCCGGCCGCGGGATACCGTCTCCCCCGAAGTGTCCCGGTGCAGCCGGATTCCCTCCAGCCGCCGCCCGGACAGCAGCGAGACCGCCGCGTGGCCGCTCTCGTGCGCGATCGTGATCGCGATCCGGGTCATCCGCCATAGCCGGGGGCTGGCCACCAGGAGCAGTGCGATGGCGGCGCTGACCGCGACCGCCCAGCCCGGCGGCGCGCTCTGCACCTCGGTCAGCCGATCCCAGAACACCGCCACGGGTCCAGGGTATGCACTCACATACTTTCATTCACCCGGGTAGGCAAACAGAGTTGTGATAACTCTTGGTAACGGAACGCACACTTTCTGATCACTGACGGGCGGAGGGCTGACCTTGAATCTCACGGGCAGGCACGCAAGCACGCCGGGCGCCGATCCCACCCGGCGGCTGGGGGTCACGGCGGCGCTGGCCGCCGTGCTGATCCTCACCGCGATCATCGGGGCCGTACTAGCGGTCCGGCCAGGCGCCCCCTGGGGAGCGGTAGCGGCCGGGGCCGCCTCCGCGCCGGCCACGTCACCGGCCCCGGCCCCGTCCGGAACTCCCGCCTCATCAGCCGGCGCCTCGTCCAGCCGGGCCTACTCGGGTCCGGCCGCGGCCGTCCAGGAAGCCCCGCAGGCCCCCGCAGCCGCGGCCGTCTCGCTGGTCCTCACCGCCGCCGACCATCGGAAATGCCCGGCCGCGGCGACCGCGTGCGTCAACCTGGCCACGCACATCACCTGGCTCCAGTCCGGCGGTCGGGTCACCTTCGGCCCGGTGCGGAT
Organism: Streptosporangiaceae bacterium; assembly: GCA_036401415.1. Taxonomy (GTDB): domain Bacteria; phylum Actinomycetota; class Actinomycetes; order Streptosporangiales; family Streptosporangiaceae; genus Bog-532. The sequence goes on along the minus strand of DASWVA010000037.1, from coordinate 1,481 downwards.
GGAGCCGGGCAAGCCCGGCGGCGGGCACGAGACCCCCCGCGGCACCTTCCACGTTTCCTGGAAGGCCGGCCCGGCGTTCGTCAGCAGCATCTACCACGAGGCCATGCCCTGGGCCACGTTCTTCGCCGCCGGCGGCATCGCGTTCCACGGCGGCAGCCTGACCGAGTGGTCGCACGGCTGCGTCCACCTCACCGTGGCCAACGCGCACTACTACAGCAAGAACCTCCCCGTCGGGGCCGAAGTCATCGTCTTCTGACCCGCCCCGGGCCGGTCACTGCGCCCCGGCGTCCCCGCTCATCGGTATCCGCTGGTGCCCGGCCCAGCGGGCGAGCTGGTCGGCGAAGTGCGCGCTGGCCGGGTCGCCGGACGCGCCTCCCGGGATGACGAAGCTGGCCGACGCGGGATCCCCGAGGTCGACCACCTGGCGGTAGACCGACAGGCTGGTCACCGTGAACGGGCTGCGCACCCGCCAGCCGTGCCCGGCCGCCTGCACCGTATCGGCGTCCCCGCCCATCGGCACGCCGGGGAACGCGCCCGCCACCGGATGCACCCGCACCGCGCGGTGCAGGTCACCCCAGCGCCACTGCGCCGGGTCGGGGCCGCCGGCCGCGGCCGCCGCCGCCCACGCGGCGGTGAGCGCCCCCGGCACCGCCGCCAGCACCCGGTCCCGTCGCCTGGCCCGCGCCTGCCCACTCCAGCCGCCCTGACCACCCTGACCACCCTGCTCACTCCAGCCACCCTGACCACCCTGACCATCCGGGCCAGGCTGGGTCGCGGCGGCCGGCGGCACCGGGCCGCCGAGCAGCTCCCAGGTGTCGTTACCGAGCCAGCGCCGCACCATGGACATTGTCGGCGCGAGGGCCCCGGATGTCACCCAGGCCCAGGTCCGCGGGCCCAGCACCGGGCGGTAGAGCTCGTCCGCCAGCGCCCGGCTGAAGCACGCGTACAGCAGTGCCGCCGCCGACCCGGTGGCCAGGTTCCCGTCAAAGCCGGCCAGCAGCGAACGGGCCGCCTCGGCGTACGACTCGGCGAACGGGCCGAGCCCGGCCAGCACCCGGCCCCAGCCGCGGGCGGGCAGCGACACCGTGTCGGACTGCATCGCGGCCAGCTCATCCGGGCTGAGCGGGCCCGGCGCGGCCAGCCGGGAGCGAAGTCGTTCGGCCCGCCAGGGCTGGGAGAACGTATGCGATACGTACGGCGCGTCCGCGTCGGTGAGCACGTTGTTGGCGGACATCACAAATCCCGCCTCGGGGTCGGCCGCGGCGGGCAGCTCGGCGAACGGCACCGTCCCGGTCCACTCGCCGCCGCCGTCCCACCCCGGGACGGGCAGCCGCCGGGCCGCGTCCGACGACCGCACCGGCAGCTCGCCCCGGCACTGGTAGGCGATCCGGCCGCCGGTGTCAGCGCACACCAGGTTGTTGACCGGGTCGACCCAGCCCTCCTGCGCCGCCGCCAGCTCGGCCACGTTCCGCGCGCTGAGC
>DASWVA010000036.1:0-2658 GCA_036401415.1 Streptosporangiaceae bacterium | reverse complement strand
GTCCTAATGGGGACCGATCACCTCGCTGGTTCGGAGTAGGCGAGGATGGTCAGCTGAGCCGTCAGCAGGTGAGCACTACTGCGTCCAGGGCCTTGAGCCTTACGCCTAGATCGTGCCCCTGCTGGCTGGTGAGGTCTCCGTGGACAGCTGGTGGGATGTCGTGCCATGAGCACTGATCCATTAGGGAGCTGCTGGGGACCCCGGGCTCGGGACTGACCGCAGACCGGCGAAAGGAGCCCGATGATCTTTGCTGGCGTGGACTGGGCGGAAGCCCATCATGACCTGCATATTGAAGACGAGAACGGCAAACGGCTGGGCGGCGGCCGGCTCCCCGACGGAGTAGAGGGGCTCGCCCGGTTCCACGAACTGGCCGGCGCCCACGCCGAAGATCCGGGCGACGTGGTGATCGGGATCGAGACCGACCGGGGCCTGTTTGTCGCGGCGCTGGCCGCGGCCGGGTATCAGGTGTTCGCGGTGAACCCGATGTCCACCTCCCGGTACCGGGACCGGCACTCCACCTCAGGTGCGAAGTCTGATCCAGGCGATGCCAAGGTGCTGGCCGATATGGTCCGCACCGACCGGCACAACCACCGGCCCATCGCCGGGGACAGCGATCTGGCGGAGGCGGTCAAGGTCCTGGCCCGCGCGCACCAGTCGATGATCTGGAACCGGCGCCGGCAAGCGAACCAGCTCCGCTCAGCGCTGCGCGAGTTCTACCCGGCCGCCCTGGCCGCCTTCGATGACCTGACCAGCGGCGACGCCATCGAAGTACTGCGGGCCGCACCGGCGCCGGCACTGGGCGCCGCACTATCAAAAACCCAGATCACGGCGGCTCTCCGCCGTGGCGGCCGGCAACGCCGCCTGCCCGAGCGCACCGCCGCGATCCAGGCCGCGCTGCGAACCCCGCAACTGGCACCCGCCCCGCTGATCGCCGCCGCGATGGGCGCCTCCGTGACCGCATCGGCCGCCGTGATCGCAGAGATGAACACCCAGATCAGCGTGCTGGAAGCGCAGCTGGCCGCAAATTTTGAGCAGCACCCGGACGCAGAGGTGGTCCGTTCCCTGCCAGGACTGGGGACCATCCTCGGCGCCCGGGTACTCGGCGAGTTCGGCGATGCGCCGGACCGGTATGCCAGCGCCAAGTCTCGCAGAAACTACGCCGGCACCTCACCCATCACCCGGGCCTCCGGCACCCGCCGGGTCGTCCTGGCCCGCCACGCCCGCAACGACCGCCTCGCTGACGCGATCTACCTATGGGCCTTCTCCGCGATCACCAAAAGCCCCGGCGCCCGCGTCTTCTACGACACCCGCCGCGCCGCCGGCGACACCCACCACGCCGCCCTGCGCGCCCTGGGCAACCGCCTCGTCGGCCTCCTGCACGGCTGCCTGACCCACCACACCCCCTACAGCGAAACCACCGCCTGGGCCCACCGCAGCACCCAACTCAACCAAGCCGCTTGACACTTACAGCCGTGGGATGTCTAGACGGCCTCAGGTGGCCCTCGACGGCCCTAGACGGTCAGGTCGCGGATCACGGCGTCGGCCAGCAGCCGGCCCCGCAGGGTCAGCACCACCCGGCCCGAGGCCAGCGCGTCCGGGTCGGCCAGGCCGTCCGCGACCGCCTTGGCCGTGGCGTCCCGGCCCGCCGGGTTCAGCTCGGTCACCGGGCAGCCGCGGGCCAGCCGGGTCGCCAGCATGACCCGTTCCAGCTGGCTCTCGGCGGGGGTGAGCGTCTCCCGGCCGTGGCCCGGGCTGGCCCCGGCCGCGATCCGGCCCGCGTAGGCCGCGGGGTGCTTGACGTTCCACCAGCGGGTGCCGCCAACGTGGCTGTGCGCGCCCGGGCCCACCCCCCACCAGTCGCCGCCGGTCCAGTAGAGCAGGTTGTGCGCGCACTGGTCCGGCGCGGTCGCGGCCCAGTTGGACACCTCGTACCAATGCAGGCCGTGGCCGGTCAGGACCTCGTCCGCGATCAGGTACCGGTCGGCCATGGCGTCGTCGTCCGGAGCGGGCAGCTCGCCCCGCCGCACCCGGGCCGCGAGCTTGGTGCCGTCCTCCACGATGAGCGCGTAGGCCGAGATGTGGTCGGGCCCGGCCGCCAGCGCCGCCTCCAGCGAGGCCCGCCAGTCCGCATCGGTCTCCCCCGGCGTGCCGTAGATCAGGTCCAGGCTGACGTGCTCGAAGCCGGCCTGGCGGGCCCAGCGGGCACACTGGGCCGGCCGGCCGGGCTGGTGCACACGGTCCAGCACGGCCAGCACGTGCGGCGCAGCCGACTGCATGCCGAACGAGATCCGGGTGATGCCTTCGGCCCGCAGCTGCGCCAGCACCCGAGGGGTGATCGTTTCCGGGTTGGCCTCCACCGTGACCTCGGCCCCCGGGACCAGGCCGAACTCGCCGTCGATGACCCGGAGCAGGCCGCCCAGCTGGCCCGGGGGCAGCAACGTGGGCGTGCCGCCACCGAAGAACACGGTGCGGACCGGGACCGGCGCCGACCCGACCACCTGGCGGGCGAACCGGACCTCGGCCGCGGCCTGGCCCGGGTAGGTGTCCCGGGAGGAGTGGTGGCCGCCGGCCGGGTCGCCGAGCTCGGTGGCGGTGTAGGTGTTGAAGTCGCAGTAGCCGCACCGGGTGGCGCAGAACGGGATGTGGACGTAGAAGCCG
>DASWVA010000035.1:0-8156 GCA_036401415.1 Streptosporangiaceae bacterium | reverse complement strand
ACCAAGGCCCGGGCGGCCGGGAACGACGCCAACCAGGGCGCGGCCGTGGTGATGACCACGACCGGCCGGGTGGTGGCCATGGCCAGCTATCCCGACTACAACCCCAACGTCTGGACCAACGGCATCTCACAGTCCCAGTTCAAAGCGCTGTTCGGTGAGTCCGATGGGGCCCCGGCCATCAACTGGACGACGCAGGGGCAGTACGCCCCCGGATCCACGTGGAAGGTGACCTCCACCGCCGCCGCGGTGTCCGACGGCTTCCCCCTCGACGGCCAGTACAACTGCCCGGCCACGGTCAGCATCGGCGGTCACACCTACAAGAACGACGGTGAGTCCAACCAGGGCAACATGAGCTTCGCCGAGGCGCTCATCCAGTCCTGTGACACGGTGTTCTACAACCTGGCCTACCAGATGTGGCAGCGTGACCAGCCCAGAGCCAACGTGGTCACCAGCGCCAGCGCTCCCGTGCAGAAGATGCAGCGGGAGGCGCTGGCGTGGGGCTTCGGCAAAGCCACCGGCATCGACCTGCCCGATGAGGCCACCGGCACGGTGCCCACCCGCGAGTGGCTCTACTACTACTGGAAGGACAACGCCCACACCGGGCAGGACTGGTGCCGGTACGGCAAGTCCGACGGCACCTACGTCCAGCAGATCGAGTACCAGGACTGCAAGAGCGGCAACGTGTGGGAACCGGGCCAGGCCGCCATCGCCGCGATCGGCCAGGGCTACGACCTGGCCACCCCCCTCCAGCTGACCAACGCCTACGTGGCCCTGGCCAACGGCGGCACGCTGTACCAGCCGCGGATCGGCGAGGCTCTGGTCAGCCCGTCCGGCCGGGTCGTGCACGAGATCACGCCCCCGGTGGCCGGGCACCTGCCCACCTCGTCCAGCTTCCTGTCCTACCTGCGCGGCGCCCTGGCGGGCGTGGTCACCCAGGGCACCGCGGCCAGCGCGTTCGCCGGGTTCCCGCTGAACAAGGTGTGCGTGGCCGGCAAGACCGGTACCGCGCAGGTCATGGGCAAGGTCGCGACCTCGGTGTTCGCCTCGTTCGCCCCCTGCACCAACCCGCAGTACGTAGTGGTCGTGATGATCCCGGACTCTGGCTACGGCGCCGACGCGTCCGCGCCCGCGGTCCGGCAGATCTGGGACGGCATCTACGGGCTGGAAGGCCACCGGGCGGCGCTCACCAACGGCCAGGTGCCCTCGTCGCTGCCGCAGATCGCCGGCACCGGCAAGATCACTCCGCCGAAGGGATACTCCGGATGAGCAGCTTCAGCCGGGGCCGGCCGGGGCCCTCCGGCAGCCTGGCCCGGGTCGGGGTGTCGCAGCGCGGCTACAGCGGCGGACCCCGGCCGGGCGCGTTCCGGACCCGTCCGCGCTCGCTGCTCACCCGGGTCAGGTCCCGGGACAGCCGGCTGCGCCACGTGGACTGGCTCCTGATCGCGGCCGTGCTCGCCTTGTGCGTGATCGGGGTGCTGCTGGTCTGGTCGGCCACCGAGCCGAGCCTGGCCCAGCGCGGGGCCGATCCGCGCACCTACCTGGACAAGCAGGCCATCTTCGTGGTGCTCGGCCTGATCATGATGGTCCTGGTCGGCCTGGTCGACTACCGGCAGCTGCGGGTGTGGGCGCCGGTCGTCTACGGTCTGGCCCTGGCCGGCCTGCTGGCCGTGCTGACCCCGCTCGGCTCCACCGTCAACGGCGCCGCGGGCTGGATCGACCTGCCCGGTGGCTTCCAGGTCGAGCCGTCCGAGTACGCCAAGATCGCGCTCATCTTGATGACCGCGATGCTGTTCAGCGAGCTGCACGACGGCTCCCGGGACCCGGCCGCGGGCCGCCCCGGGCCCGGCCTGCGCGACGTCGGCATCGTCATTGCCTGCGGCCTGCCCCTGATCGGCCTGGTCATCATCGAGCCGGCCCTGGGTATCTCGACGGTGCTGGTGGTCGTACTGGCCGGGATGATTCTGCTGTCCGGCATCCAGCTGCGCTGGGTCGCCGGCCTGCTCGCGGTGGCCGCGGCCGTCCTCACCGCCGTCATCAGCCTGCATCTGCTCAAGAGCTACCAGCTGACCCGGTTCTCCGCGTTCCTGCACCCGTCGTCCGACGCGGCCGGCTCCGGCTACAACGCCATCCAGGCCAAGATCGCCATCGGCTCGGGTGGCATGTTCGGGCAGGGCCTGTTCCACGGCCGGTCGGTGTCCGGGAGATACGTGCCCGCCCAGAGCACCGACTTCATCTTCACGGTCGCGGGTCAGGAACTCGGTTTTGCCGGTGCCGTGGTCATCGTGGCCCTGCTCGGCGTGGTGGTGGTCCGGGCGCTGCGCATCGCGACCCGGGCCGACGACATGTTCGGCACGCTGGTCGCGTCCGGCGTCGCCATCTGGTTCTTGTTCCAGTCCTTCGTCAACGTCGGCATGACCGTCGGCATCATGCCGATCACCGGCCTCCCGTTGCCCTTCATTTCCTACGGCGGGTCCGCTGTTTTCGCCGATCTGGTCGCCGTCGGCCTCCTGCTGTCCGTCCACCACAAGCGCCAGGTCTTCGAATAACTCCCGGGTCCGCCCTCGCCACCCGCGCCGGGACGGCGGAACGACGGCTTGGCGTGGGTACCCTGGTGTGATGCCAATAGAGTCGGTTTACCCACGCCTCGAGCCGTTGCTCCCGCGCGTCCGGAAGCCGATCGCGTACGTAGGCGGCGAGGTGAACTCGGTCGTCAAGGACTGGGACGCCACCGACGTGCGGTGGGCGCTGCTCTACCCGGACGCGTACGAGGTGGGCCTGCCCAATCAGGGCGTGCAGATCCTCTACGAGATCCTGAACGAGCAGGACGGCGTGCTCGCCGAGCGCACCTACAGTGTCTGGCCCGATATGGAAGACCTGCTCCGCGAGCACGGCATTCCCCAGTTCACCGTGGACGGGCACCGCCCGGTCGGCGCCTTCGATGTGCTCGGCGTGAGTTTTTCCACCGAACTTGGCTACACGAACCTGCTGACCGCGCTGGACCTGGCCGGCATCCCGCTGCACAGCGCTGATCGAGGCGGGCGGGACGGCGATCCGGCCGACGGTCCCTGGTACCCGCTGGTCATCGCGGGCGGGCACGCCGCGTTCAACCCGGAGCCGATCGCCGGCTTCCTGGATGGCGTGGTGCTGGGCGACGGCGAACAGGCCGTCCTGAAGATCACCGAGCAGATCCGGGCCTGGAAGCAGGCCGGCCGCCCCGGTGGCCGTGACGGGCTGCTCCGCACGCTGGCGGCCAGGTGCGACGTGTACGTGCCGGGCTTCTACGACGTGACCTACCTGCCCGACGGGCGGATCGCCCGGACCGTGCCCAACGGCCGGGGCATCCCGCCCGTCGTGGCCAAGCACACGGTCATGGACCTGGACGAGTGGCAGTACCCGCGCAAGCCGATCGTCCCGGTCGCGGAAACCGTTCATGAGCGCTACAGCGTGGAGATCTTCCGCGGCTGCACCCGCGGCTGCCGGTTCTGCCAGGCCGGGATGATCACCCGCCCGGTGCGGGAGCGCAGCATCACCACCGTCGGGCAGATGGTGGCCGACGGGGTCCGGGCCACCGGTTTCGGCGAGGTCGGCCTGCTCTCCCTGTCCAGCGCCGATCACAGCGAGATCAACGAGATCGCCAAGGATCTGGCCGACGCCTACGAGGGCACCAACACCGGCCTGTCCCTGCCGTCCACCCGGGTCGACGCGTTCAACATCACGCTCGCCGATGAGCTGGCCCGGAACGGCCGCCGGTCCGGCCTGACCTTCGCGCCCGAGGGCGGCTCGGAGCGGATGCGCCAGGTGATCAACAAGATGGTCACCGAGGAAGACCTGATCCGCACGGTCACCACCGCCTATGCCAGCGGCTGGCGGCAGGTGAAGCTGTACTTCATGTGCGGGCTGCCCACCGAGACCGACGAGGACGTGCTGGCCATCGCCGAGCTGGCCCGCAAGGTCATCCAGGCCGGCCGCGAGGTCACCGGGCGCAGGGACATCCGCTGCACGGTGTCGATCGGCGGGTTCGTGCCCAAGCCGCACACCCCGTTCCAGTGGGCGGCCCAGTGCCCGCACGAGGTGGTGGACGCGCGGCTGCGCAAGCTCGGCGCCGCGCTGCGGGCCAACCCGGCCTACGGGCGGGCCATCGGCTTCCGCTACCACGACGGCCAGCCGTCGGTGGTCGAGGGCCTGCTGTCCCGCGGGGACCGCCGGGTCGGCCAGGTCATCGAGGCCGTCTGGCGTGACGGTGGCCGGTTCGACGGCTGGAGCGAGCATTTCTCCTTCGACCGCTGGGTGGCCTGCGCCGACCAGGCGCTGGCCGGCGAGCCGGTCGACCTGGACTGGTACACCACCCGCGAGCGGGACGAGGATGAGGTGCTGCCCTGGGGTCACCTCGACGCGGGCCTGGACCCGGACTGGCTGTGGCAGGACTGGCAGGAAGCGCTGAGCGGCCGGGGCGAGGTCGAGGACTGCCGCTGGTCGGCCTGCTACGACTGCGGAGTCTGCCCGTCGATGGGCACGGAGATTCAGACCGGCCCGACCGGGGAGCGGCTGCCGGCCGGCACCAAACTGCTCCCGGTACTGAGCGTGAGCTGACCCGTGACCGCCCAGCAGAGTGCGCAGAAGAACCGTCCCACCGGCCCCGCCCCGGCGCCCGCCGTCCAGCAGTTGCTGGTCCGGTACGCCAAGCGCGGCCGGATGCGGTTCGCCAGCCACCGCGACGTCGGCCGGGCGTTCGAGCGTGCGGTGCGCCAGGCCGGCCTGCCGATGGCGCACTCGGCCGGGTTCAGCCCGCACCCGAAGATCTCCTACGCCAGTGGCACGCCCACCGGCGTGTCGAGTGAGGCGGAATACCTGACGTTGCTGCTGACGGTGGCGACAGATCCTGCCGGACTGCGTCCGGTACTGGACAGAGCGTTGCCGGACGGGATAGACGTTATCGAAGTAGTTGAAGATTCCGGCGGCTCGCTCAACGGCCGCCTGATGGTGTCGGAGTGGCTGGTGCAACTGCCTGGGGTTACGCCGGACGCCGCAACCGCGGCGGCCCGGGCGTTCCTGGACGCCTCCGAGGTGCCGGTGGAACGGCTCACCAACAAGGGCATCCGCCGCTTTGACGCCCGCGCTGCCGTGCTGACCCTGGACGTCAGCCCGTGTCCCGGTGCGCAGCCGGATCATGCTTGTGCGATGATCCGAATGGTTGTCCGGCACACTGAGCCCGCCGTACGGCCTGAGGACGTTCTGAACGGGCTGCTCCCAGGGGGCACCGCCGCGCTGTCGTCGGCTCCCGCCGTGACCCGCGTGGCCCAGGGCGTCCTCGGCCCGGAGGCAGGCAGCCGTGAGGTTGTGGCGCCGGTGCCAGCGACAGTATTGCCAGCAGTAGTGACGCCAGACAAAGTGAACGTGCCATGAGGGCGCCAGTGCGTCCCATGGGCTGCGGACCCGTGCGGCTGACCCGTACGCCGGTCCGCATTTCCGCGCGTCAGCGCGGCCAGTACGCCGTGTCGTCCGCGGGGCAGTCCCCGCGAACGCACGCAGCACCAATTCAGGTAACGAACCTGGGCGCCGCAGCCGCCGTAGTGGCCGGCGCCGTCCAGGGACGTGGACACGATGTGCTTCCGCGTGGCGCGCAGGGCCCTTGCCGGGTCCGCGCGCCCGGAAGCCTGACGGGAGATTGCCCGGATGCTCGAGAACGAGCCAGACAACACAGGATCAGGTGACGGGACAGGTGGCCCAGACCACGGTGCGGTGAGCGCCGGGCCCAGCCGGGGCGGCGTTTCCAGCCGCCCGGCTGGCCCTCCTGACCCGGCGCCGCCCGCTCCGTCGGTGCCAGCGGTGTCGTTCCAGCCGCCGCAGGTGCTGTTCCAGGCGCCGCAGCCGCAGGTGAGCGCCGAGCGGGCCGCAGCCGTACCGGTGACCGTGCCCACGGCCGAGCCGGCCGGTGACGACGACGAAAACGGCCCGCGCACCCCGCGGCGCCGCAGCCGGGCCAGGGCCGACTCCGACAGCGCGCCGGCCAGGGCGGGCGGCCGGGGAAGCCGCCGCGGGACCAGGACCGGTGATGACGCCGAGCCGGCCGACGCGCCCGAGGCGGAGACTTCGGACCCCGAGGACAACGCCTCCGCGGCCGTCCCGGCCGGGGCCGATGACGCCGGGACGGACGACTTCTCCGGCGGCGATGAATCCGACGAGGGCGGCGAGGACGGCGGCCCGGGCCGCCGCCGCCGGCGCCGGGGTGGCCGCAGCCGCTCACGCGGACGCGGTGGCAACGGGTCCGACGACGCGGACGACACCGGTGACCCCGACGCGGACCAGGGCGGCACCGAAGACTCCGCCGACGGCGCGGCCGACGATGACTCCGGCGACGAAGACGACGAGAACGGCACCGGCCAGGGCCGTCGCCGCCGCCGCAAGCGCCGCCGCGGCTCCCCGTCCGACTCGGACAAGCCGAACGCTGACGACGACCCGCCCGACACGGTGGTACACGTTCGCGAGGTGCGCCCCGCCGCTGGCCAGACGGACGACGTGCGCTCGGTCAAGGGTTCAACCCGGCTGGAGGCCAAGCGCCAGCGCCGGCGCGAAGGGCGCGAGTCGGGCCGCCGGCGCCCCCCGGTCATCACCGAGTCCGAGTTCCTGGCCCGGCGCGAGGCCGTCGACCGGACCATGGTCGTGCGGCGCCGCGGCGACCGTACGCAGATAGCCGTGCTCGAGGACGACGTCCTCGTCGAGCACTACGTGAACCGGTCCAGCCAGCAGAGCTACGTCGGCAACGTCTACCTGGGCAAGGTCCAGAACGTGCTGCCGTCGATGGAGGCGGCGTTCGTGGACATCGGCAAGGGCCGCAATGCCGTGCTGTACGCCGGCGAGGTGAACTTCGACGCCAGCGGGCTGGAAGGCCAGTCCAAGCGGATCGAGTCCGCGCTGAAGTCCGGCCAGGCGATCCTGGTCCAGGTGACCAAGGACCCGGTGGGCCACAAAGGCGCCCGGCTGACCAGCCAGGTCAGCCTGCCCGGCCGGTACCTGGTGTACGTGCCCGGCGCGTCGATGACCGGCATCAGCCGCAAGCTCCCGGACACCGAGCGGACCCGGCTGAAGAAGATCCTCAAGAAGGTCATGCCCGAGGACGCCGGCGTGATCGTGCGCACGGCCGCCGAGGGCGCCACCGAGGAGGAGCTGGAGCGCGACGTGGCCCGGCTGGCCGCGCAGTGGGAGGACATCGAGCGCAGGGTCAAGGCGGCCAGCGCGCCGGACCTCCTGCACGGCGAGCCGGACCTGACCATCCGGGTCATCCGCGACGTGTTCAACGAGGACTTCAGCCAGCTCATCGTGTCCGGTGACGACGGCTGGACCGAGGTCGACGAGTACGTCAGTTACGTGGCCCCGCACCTGGCCGACCGGCTCAGCTACTGGGACAACCCGGGCGGGCGGGACGTGTTCGCCGAGTACCGCATCGACGAGCAGCTGGTCAAGGCGATGGAGCGCAAGGTCTGGCTGCCGAGCGGCGGCTCGCTGGTCATCGACCGCACCGAGGCGATGACCGTCATCGACGTCAACACGGGCAAGTTCACCGGCCAGGGTGGCAACCTCGAGGAGACCGTCACCCGGAACAACCTGGAAGCGGCCGAGGAGATCGTCCGCCAGCTGCGCCTGCGCGACGTCGGGGGCATCATCGTCATCGACTTCATCGACATGGTGCTGGAGAGCAACCGGGACCTCGTCCTCCGGCGCCTGCTGGAGTGCCTGGCCCGGGACCGGACCAAGCACCAGGTGGCCGAGGTCACCTCCCTCGGCCTGGTGCAGATGACCCGTAAGCGGGTCGGCGCGGGCCTGCTGGAGGCCTTCTCCCAGCCCTGCGAGTGCTGCAACGGCCGCGGTGTGATCGTGTCCCTGGACCTGGAAGACCTCGGATCATCCAGCTCGGGCCCAGCCAACGGCAACGGCAACGGCAACGGCAACGGCAACGGCAACGGCCACAGCCGCGGCCGCCACGAGCACCCCGGCCACGGTGAAGCCAGGTCCGGTGGTCCGAACGGGTCCACCGGCGCAAACGGCGGCCACGGCGCCAGCGGCCTGACCGATGGCCATGGCTCGGCCGGCTCCAACGGCTCCACCGGCTCCACCGGCGAGAGCAAGCCGGGCGAGGGCCGCCGGAGCCGCAACCGGCG
>DASWVA010000034.1:0-1770 GCA_036401415.1 Streptosporangiaceae bacterium | reverse complement strand
GCTCGACGTAACCCTGGCCCGGGTAGCCGGCCTGGGACGGGAAACCGCCCGGCCCGGCCGCGCCCAGGTCGTAGACCTCCGGGTAGCTGACCTGGCCGTACCCGGCGTTGTCGGGCTGAGGCTGATAGTCCGGGCCCTGGTCGCCGCTCTCCGGGAGGTTGTACCAGCCCTCCTCACCGTCGGCGTGGCCGCCGTCGGTGTACCGGATGTCCTGGTCGTCGTGGGCGAAGCCTGAGTAACCGCGCTCGGCACCACGGGAATCGTGCACCGCGCCGACGGCGGAAGGATGCATCGCCGCTTCCCACCGGCGGTCATCTTTCTCCGGCGGCCATCCGCTACTCATGTTCCGGGTCACCCCCGAGTGTGATTAGGGCAAGGCCGTGCCACGTTCAAATTCCATCATTGCGACAAAACAGGCGTCTCGCAGCCACATTCGATACATGGCGGGCCCGCTTCGGTCCTGGCACCCCACGTTACTGGTCTAACCTCGTCCATGTGGCCCGAGACGAACGCGGAGTGACGCCGCAGAGCGAAGACTTCTCCGCCTGGTACAACGAACTGGTCTTCAAAGCGGAGCTGGTGGACCGTGGCCCGGCCAAGGGCACCATGGTCATCCGCCCCTACGGATACCGGCTCTGGGAGCTGATCCAGGCTGACCTGGACCGGCGGATCAAGGAGACCGGGCACCAGAACGCGTACTTCCCGCTCCTCATCCCGCAGAGCTACCTGCAGCGTGAAGCAGAACACGTGGAAGGTTTCGCGCCGGAGCTGGCGGTGGTGACCCACGCCGGAGGTAAGCAGCTGGAGGAGCCGCTCATCGTGCGGCCCACCTCGGAGACGGTCATCGGCGAGTTCATGGCCAAGTGGATCAGCTCGCACCGGGACCTGCCCATGCTGCTCAACCAGTGGGCGAACGTGGTCCGCTGGGAGCTGCGGCCGCGGATGTTCCTGCGCACGACGGAGTTCCTCTGGCAGGAGGGCCACACCGCGCACGCGGACGAGGCGGACGCGATGCGGGAGACCATGCTCGCGCTGGACACCATCTACGCCCGCACCGCCCGCGAGCTGGCCGCCATGCCGGTCATCGAGGGCGAGAAGACGCCGGGTGAGCGGTTCGCGGGCGCGGCCCGCACGTTCACCATCGAGGGCATGATGCGGGACGGCCGGGCGCTGCAGGCCGGCACGTCGCACTACATGGGGACCAACTTCGCCCGGGCGTTCAACATCCAGTACGCGGGCGAAGACGGCAGCCTCATCCACGCCCACACCACGTCCTGGGGCATGAGCACCCGCATGATCGGCGGCGTGATCATGACCCACGGCGACGACAAGGGCCTGGTCCTGCCGCCCCGGCTGGCGCCGTACCAGGTGGTCATCGTGCCGATCGGCCGCGGCGACCAGGCGGGCGAGGTGCTGGCGGCGGCGGCCGCGCTGGCCCAGCGGCTGGCCGGCGCGGGTATCCGGACGCACGTGGACGACCGCCCCCAGCTGTCGCCGGGGTTCAAGTTCAACGACTGGGAGCTGCGGGGCGTGCCGCTCCGGCTGGAGCTCGGCCCACGCGACCTGGCGGCCGGGACCGCGGTGATGGCCCGGCGGCTCGGCGGCCCCAAGGAGCCGATCTCGCTGGACGGTGCACCGGCCCGGCTGGCCGACGAGCTGGAGGCGTTCCAGGCCCTCCTGTTCGAGCGGGCAACCGCATTCCGGGACGAGCACACGGTCACCACCGACGAATGGGACGACTTCACCAAGGCGGTGGCCACCGGCTGGGCC
>DASWVA010000033.1:0-6320 GCA_036401415.1 Streptosporangiaceae bacterium | reverse complement strand
GGGCCGGGACGGTGATTGCGGCCCAGGAAGGGTGCCCCTTGTTAGCGACGTCCTTCTCTCCGGCCGGACTCACCGGCGGCTCACCCGCAGGTTGTCGTGCCAGCTGACCCAGCTCGATCACGTGCACCTAGCCCTCCCCCGCCGGCGGGCTGCGATCCCCTTCGCGCCGCCGACTGTGCCGGACAACCGGCTGCTGACCCGTTCCTCTGTTCGAACGGGTCTGGCCGAACGCAAGCAGCATAGCGCTGAATGGGCACGCATTGTAGTCAAAAACCCAGGTCAGAGGTGACCTGACACAGTTGTACGGGATGCCGGACAGGACATGTTTGGCCGTATTGCCGTCCGGCCCGGTTACCGGGCCCTAATTCCGGACCGGGGGCGAGGCTACCGCTGGCCGGGAACCGGCGGTCTGGGGCCCGGGTGAGGCCGGGGGCCGGTGGGCCAGCAGGACGGCGGCCACGGCGCCGGTCAGGGCGATGGCGGCAATCGCCCACCAGCCGTGCCGGAACGCGGTGAGCCGCGCGGCAGAGGTGTCCGGGGCGCCGAGCACCGCGACCAGGACGGCGACGCCGATGGCCATGCCGACCTGGCGGACCATGGTGATGACCGCGGTGCCGGAGGCGAAGCTGGGCGGCGGCAGGGACCCGGCCGCGGTGGCCATCAGGGTGGGCAGGGTCAGCCCGACTCCCACCCCGGTCGCCAGCATGCCGCCGAGCATCCCGCCCGGGTAGTCCGGCCGCAGGCCGATGGCCAGGGCCCACCAGATGATCCCGGCCGCCAGCACCGCCGAACCCGCGCCGACCACGACCGCCGGGCCGAACCTGGCGATCAGCCGGCCGGCGACCAGGAAGGAGAACAGCGGCACCATGACCGGGCCGGGCGCCACCGCCAGCCCGGTCCGCAGCGCGGACCAGCCCCAGTCGTCCTGGGCCCACAGCACGATCGACAGCAGCATGGCGCCGAACGACATCGAGAACAGCAGCATGACCACGGTGGACCCGGTGAAGCTGCGCGCCCGGAACAGGCCCGGCTCGATCAGCGGGTTACCGGCCCGGGCGCAGTGCAGCGCGAACGCGGCCAGCAGGACCGCCGCGGCCGCCAGCACCAGTACCGTCCGGACCGAGGCCCAGCCCCAGTCGCCGCCCTCGACCAGGCCCAGGGTGAGCGCGCCGATCCCGGCGGTGACCAGAGCCGCGTCCAGCGCGTCCGGCCGCGGCACCGGGTGGCCCGGGGCGTCCGGCAGCCGCAGCCAGCCCGCCACCAGCGCGGCCAGCCCGACGGGCACGTTGACCAGGAAGACCCAGCGCCAGCTGACCGCGACCAGCAGGCCGCCGATCACCGGCCCGAGCGCGGCGGCCATGCCCCCGGTGGCGGTCCAGGCCCGGACCGCGCCGCTGCGCCGGTCGGCCGGATAGCTGGCCAGCACCAGGCTGAGCGAGGTGGGGGTGAGCAGAGCGGCCCCGGCCGCCTGGACCAGCCGGAACGCGACCAGCATGGGCACGCTGGTGGCCGCGCCACAGGCCGCGGAGGCGGCGGTGAAGACCGCCACCCCCAGCAGGAACCCGTACTTGCGCCGGTGCCGGTCGGCCAGGCGGCCCGCCACCACCAGCAGCGCGGCGTAGACGATCGCGTAGCCGTTCAGCACCCAGGACAGGTCGCCCAGGCTGTGGCTGCCCAGGTCCCGGGCGATGTCCGGCAGGGCCACGTTGACGATGAAGAGGTCCAGGCTGGCCAGCACGACGCCGGCGCACACGATGATCAGGACCTCGCCGGGGAGCCGCCGCATCCCAGGCTGACTTAGCTCTGGCATAGCTAGACCGTACGTGACTAACTTAGGCCAGCACAAGTCAGCTAGGATGGGGCCATGACAGAACCGCACCGTGGCCAGCCGGAAGCGGCCGGGCCGGAGGTGCCCCGGCTGACCGGCGCGCTCGAGCCGCGCGGGGGCTGGGAGGCGACGGAATGCTCACTGGCCCGGGCCATCGGCGTACTGAGCACGCGCTCGGCGTTCCTGCTGATCCGCGAGGCGTTCTACGGGACGACGCGGTTCGACGACTTCGCGGCCCGGGCCGGGATCAGCGAGCCGGTGGCGGCGGCGCGGCTGCGTGAGCTGGTGGACGAGGGGCTGCTGACCCGCGAGCAGTACCGGGAGCCGGGCCAGCGGGCCCGGCTGGCCTACCGGCTGACCGAGAAGGGCGCGGACCTGTTCCCGGCCCTGGCCGCGCTGACGGAGTGGGGTGACCGCTGGCTGGCGACGGACGGCGGCCCGGTCGGGTTCCGGCACCGGGACTGCGGCGAGCCCGTCCGGGCCGAGCTGCGCTGCGCGGCCGGGCACCGCACCAGCCCCGGCGAACTGGAGGTGGTGCGCCGGGAACCGGTCAGGACCGGCGGTCGCGCACCTGGCGCTTGATGCGGGCCAGCATGGCCGCCATCCCCCGCAACCGCAGCGGGCTGACCAGGTCGGTCAGGCCCAGCTGACTGGTGAACTCGGACGGGGTGGCGAGCACCTCGTCGGCGTCCAGGCCGTCCAGGCCAGCCTGCAGGATCCCGGCGAACCCCCGGGTGGTGGGGGCCTCCCGCGGCGCGTCGAAGAACAGGTGGACGGCGCCGTCCGGGGCCACCTCGACCGCCAGGAACAGCGGCGACTGGCACTCCGGGACCTGCTCGAGCAGGTCCCGGTGGCCGGCGTAGCGCTCCGGCAGGGCCGGCAGGTCATCGGAGAACTCCAGCAGCAACTGCAGCCGCTGCTGGCCGTCCAGGGCGTGGAAGTCCTCGACGATCTCGGCCAGGCGGGGGTTCAGGGTGCCGGTGGTCACGGCTGGTCGCCCCGGGCGATGGGGACGCGGACGCTGTTGCCCCACTCCGTCCAGGACCCGTCGTAGTTACGGACCTGGCCGAACCCGAGCAGGTGGGTGAGCACGAACCAGGTGTGGCTGGACCGTTCACCGATCCGGCAGTAGACGATCACGTCGTCGCCGGGGGTCAGGCCGGCCTCGCCGCCGTAGATGGCCTCAAGCTCGCGACGGCCACGGAACGTGCCGTCCTCGGCGGCGGCGCGGGCCCACGGGACGTTGCGGGCGCCGGGGATGTGGCCACCGCGCATCGCGCCCTCCTGCGGGTAATCGGGCATGTGCAGCAGCTCACCGGAGTACTCACCGGGCGAGCGGACGTCGATCATGGGCTGACCCAGGTGCGCGGCGACCTGGTCACGGAACGCCCGCACCAGGTGGTCGTCCCGCTCGATGACCGGGTAGCTGGCGGGCGGGCGGTCCGGCGCGTCCTTGGTCAGCGGCCGGTCCTGCTCGATCCACTTGGCCCGGCCGCCGTCCAGCAGCCGCACGTCCGGGTGACCGAACAGGCTCATCACCCAGAGCGCGTAGGCGGCCCACCAGTTGTTGCGGTCCCCGTACAGCACCAGCGTGCTGTCGCGGGAGATGCCCTTGCCCGACATCAGCCGGGCGAACCCCTGGCCGTCCACGTAGTCGCGGGTGTCCGCGTCGTTCAGCTCAGTGTGCCAGTCGAGCTTGACCGCACCCGGAATGTGGCCGGTCTCGTACAGCAGCACGTCCTCGTCGGACTCGGCCACCACCAGACCCGGGTCATCGAGGTGCGCGGCCAGCCATTCGGTGGAGACCAGCTTCTCCGGATGGGCGTACTCGCCGAACTTGGCCGCATCGTCGTTGGGCAGCGCCATCGCTTCCTCACCTTTGTCCTGGACGGGTTGCACGCACAGTAACGCGCCGGGCGGACCGGGCCTTCCCCGGGTCCCGGGCGGAATTTGGCTGGGCGGGCTGCGTTGTAGAGCGGCATGAGCACAATTGAGCTGACCAAGGACACGTTCGAGGAGACCGTCACCCAGCCCGGCATCACGCTGGTGGACTGGTGGGCCGAGTGGTGCGGGCCGTGCAAGCAGTTCGGGCCCGTGTTCCAGGCGGCGAGCGACGAGCACCCCGGCGTGCGGTTCGGGAAGATCGACACCGAGGACCAGCAGGAGCTGGCCGCGGCGGCCCGGATCACCTCGATCCCCACGCTGATGGCCTTCCGCGACGGCATCCTGGTCTTCTCCCAGCCCGGCGCGCTGCCCGCGCCCGCACTGGAGCAGGTCATCAAGGCCGTCGAGGAGCTGGACATGGAAGAGGTCCGGGCCGAAGTGGCCAAGCAGCAGACGGGCACCGTCCCGAAGGCCAGTAGGCACAGCTGAGAGGCTGTTCAAGCCGGCCAGGCCCCCGCTCGTCGTTGACACCCTCGCTGACTGATGTGATCGTGCTAACCAGCCAGTAGCCAGCGGCCGACGAGGGGGACGACGACGATGCCAGCCACGCCTGCCGGGCGCAGCTACGCCTCCGGCACCTATCCGGTGTCCCTGCTCGGCGACACGATCGGGGACAACTTCGACCGTACGGCGAGCCGGTTCGGTGACCGTGAAGCCCTGGTGGACGTGGCCACCGGCCGCCGGTGGACCTATCGCGAACTGGCCGCGGACGTCGACGCACTGGCCCGCGGGCTGCTCGGCCGCGAGATCGGCCCCGGTGACCGGGTCGGGATCTGGGCGCCGAACTGCGCCGAGTGGACGCTGACCCAGTACGCCACGGCCAAGATCGGCGCGATCCTGGTCAACATCAACCCCGCGTACGGCTCGCGCGAGCTGGAGTATGTGCTGCGCCAGTCCGGAGTCCGGCTGCTGGTCGCGGCCCGGGCGCACCGCTCGTCCGACTACGCGGCGATGATCGACGAGGCCCGGCCCGCCTGCCCCGGTCTGGAGCAGGTGGTGCTGCTCGGCAGCGCCGAGTGGGACGAGGTGGCCAGCGCCGAGCTCGGCGCCGACCCCGCCGCGCTGGCCGCGGCGGGCACCAGGCTGAGCGCGGACGACCCGATCAACATCCAGTACACCTCCGGCACCACCGGCTTCCCCAAGGGGGCCACGCTCTCGCACCACAACATTTTGAACAACGGGTTCTTCGTGGGCGAGCTGTGCCGCTACACCGAGGCGGACCGGATCTGCATCCCGGTGCCCTTCTACCACTGCTTCGGGATGGTGATGGGCAACCTGGCCGCGACCAGCCACGGGGCCTGCATGGTCATCCCCGCGCCGGCGTTCGACCCGGTGGCCACGCTGCGCGCGGTCGCCGTTGAGCACTGCACCTCCCTGTACGGCGTGCCGACGATGTTCATCGCCGAGCTGGCCCTGCCCAGCTTCGGCGACTACGACCTGAGCAGCCTGCGCACCGGGATCATGGCCGGGTCGCCGTGCCCGGTCGAGGTGATGAAACAGGTCGTGGAGCGGATGCACATGGACGACGTGAGCATCTGCTACGGCATGACCGAGACCTCACCGGTGTCCACCCAGACCCGGTTCGACGACCCGATCGAGCGCCGGGTGTCCACCGTGGGCCGGGTCGGCCCGCATCTGGAGGTCAAGGTCATCGACCCGGAGACCGGGCTGACCGTGCCCCGCGGCGAGCCCGGCGAACTGTGCACCCGCGGTTACTCGGTGATGCTGGGCTACTGGCAGGAGCCGGCCCAGACGGCCGAAGCCATCGACGCGGCCCGCTGGATGCACACCGGCGACCTGGGCGTGATGGACGAGGCGGGGTACGTGAACATCACCGGGCGGATCAAGGACATGGTGATCCGCGGCGGCGAGAACATCTACCCCCGTGAGGTCGAAGAGCTGCTCTACACCCATCCGGACGTGCTCGACGCCCAGGTCATCGGGGTGCCGGACGACAAGTACGGCGAAGAGCTGATGGTGTGGGTGCGGATGCGCGGCGGCGCCGGGCCGCTGACCGCCGAGGCGGTACAGGAGTTCTGCTCCGGCAAGGTCGCCCGGTACAAGATCCCGCGCTACGTGCACGTCGTGGACGAGTTCCCCATGACCGTGACCGGGAAGGTCCGCAAGGTGGAGATGCGGGAGAAGGCCATCGGCCTGCTGGGCCTGGAGGACGCCGCGCAAGCGCGGCATGCGTGACCGCGCCGGCCCGGCTCACGTTCCGGTGCCCGCCGCACATACCTCGGTTGAGCCCGGGCATAGTCAACCGTGGGCGCGGCCCGACAATTCGACCAGCCGAGATGGCGCGAGGTACCCCATGACCCAGCGTTCCCGCAACACACCGCGTGGCGTGGAGGGCGAGGAGCCCCGGGAACACACCACCGTGATCGTGCAGAACCGTGGCTCGGCGCTGGGCCGGCTGGGCACGATCGCCAGCGTGATCGTGGGCGTGGTCGTGCTGGCGCTGGTGCTGTCGGCCATCCATCTGCTGCCCCAGCTGCGTAACCCGTTCGCCGAGACCACCACCGACCGCAGCCAGCCGGTGGTGCTG
>DASWVA010000032.1:0-5192 GCA_036401415.1 Streptosporangiaceae bacterium | reverse complement strand
ACCTACCAGAAGGGCCACGTACCGGCCGGGCTGTTCAGCTGGCAGGGCACCGATCCCCGCCTGGTCATCATCACCTGCGGCGGCCCCTTTGACTACAGCACACACCACTACTACGACAACGTGGTGGCCTACGCCTCCGGCGGGTAGCTGATCCGTGCGGGATAAGGCCGGCCGCTAGGGGAGCAGAGGGATGTTCTGGTAGCCGACCGGGTGATCCTTACCCTGCTCGGTGAAGTGCTCGTTGAGCGCCTGGGCGATCATGTTGTGCTGATAGCTGCCCGGGCACAGCACACCGCGTGAGCAGGCCTGCACCACGGCCGCGCTGGCGTCCCCGCCGAGAGCCAGGTAGCGCAGCCGCAGCTCGTTCAGGCCGAGGCCGGAAAGATCTCAGCCGTCCGAGAGGCTGAAACCCGTAAATAACCGCCTGGTAACACGCCGCTCTCTGACCCGCCCGGCGCCCTTCTGATAGCGCACTCGCGCCGGGCAGCAAGCACTGGCCCGGACCTGCTACGAGCGGCTTGATCCCGGCCTTGTTCCGGGATCGCCAGGTCCGGTGCCGCGTGGTAGCGTTACGGCAACGGTTGTCGAGCCAGCCGCCTCTCGGCTGGCTCCTCCCCGCATGTGTGGCTTAGCCGGGGCACGGACATTTGTCCCAGGAGAGCTGACCATGACCGACCAGATGATCCCCTTTCTGGCCCCTGCCGGGCGTGGCGGTACTTGGCAAGGCTTCGCGTGGCGCGAATCGGCGGCCTGCCTCGGAGCCGATACCGAACTGTTCTTCCCCGTGGGCGCCCTCGGTCCCGCGGCCGCTGACGTTCGCGCCGCCAAGGCCCTCTGCGGTCATTGCCCGGTCCAGGATGTCTGCTTGTCCTACGCCCTGGACACCGGCCAGACGGCCGGGATCTGGGGTGGCTGCGACGAGAACGAGCGCCGGTCCGCGCGGCTGCGGCAGCGCCGCTACGCGCGCATGAGGAGTGTGGACGGTGGTTCCCGGCCATGACCCTCAGGCCCGTGCCGCACCGGGCGAATGATCCCGGGCTGATCGTGACCCTGCTGCCCGGCCGGGCTGGACTGTGCCTGAGCGGCGAGGCCGACTTGCTGGGCGCTGATGTCCTGCGTGCGGCGATGGCGGCGCTGCCCGCCGATATCCCCGAGATCCATCTCGACATGGCCGCGCTGAGGTCCATCGACGTGTGCTGTGCCCGCGAGCTGCTCAGCCTGGCCCACCGCCCGCCACGGCCCCAGCTGATCCTGCATCAGCCGCCGGCCAGCCTGACCCTGCTCATCCGCTTGCTGGCGCCGGACTGCAGCCAGAATCCGGTCCAGCCGGGGCCCGGAACACCGAACGGCTCCGCCGTCGTCATCCGGGCGGCTGGGTGAACCGGACTTGCCCAGCCGGGCGTATCTGGCGCACTGACCATCGTGAGGAGGGAATCCTGTGGAGTCTTTGACCTTTGACAGTTCGGATGTGGGGCTGGTTGAGGCGACCGTGAGCAAGCTCTACTCCAGGATGCGTATCGGCGCGGTCGGCGCGAGCACGCATACGAAGATCACGCGGCGGGTCATAGCTCCCGGGCTCAGCTTCGATGATCTGGACTACAGCTTCGACCTCGCCTACTCCGCCGAGGCCCAGAGTAAGATCATCATCAGCGACGTGGTTTCCAGCACCATCCGCCGGATCGGCGAGGGCTGCGACGAGACATTCGGTCCCGGTGACCTGTTCCTGATCAGCCGCCCCGGTCTGCCCTACTCCGGTGTCGGGCACGCAGCGCGGGTACGGCTGACCGTGCTCGATCCGGCCATCTGCGCCCAGGTGGCCATGGCCCCTGAAGGCAGCGCGGCCGGGCCGGTGAGCATCCTCGGCCACCGTCCGGTCTCACGACAGTCCGCGCTGCACCTGCAGCGGACCATGGCCTACGTGCGGGACTGCGTGATGGCGGAGCCGGAGGCGGCGCAGGCCCCGCTGGTGGTGTCCGCCGCCACCCGGTTCCTGGCCGCCAGCGTCCTCCAGGCCTTCCCCAACAGCGCCGTTTTGCGCCCGGAAGCGGAGCATGATCAGGACGCGCACCCGGGCACGTTGCGCCGGGCCGTGGCGTTCATTGACGCCAGCCCGGACAGCGACATCACGGTCGCCGACATCGCCCGGGCCGCCTGCGTGACGCCCCGCGCGGTCCAGCTGGCCTTCCGGCGCCACCTGGACACCACTCCCATGGAGTACCTGCGCCGGATCCGCCTCGACCACGCCCACCGGGATCTCACCCAGGCCAGTCCGGGCGACGGCACCACCGTCACCACCGTCAGCTACCGGTGGGGGTTCCCCAGTCCCAGCCGGTTCGCCACTTCCTACCGCGCCGCCTACGGCGTCCCGCCCAACGACACGCTGCGCCGCTGACCCGGCGCGGCCAGCCGGGCGGCCCGGCCAGGCCGCCCGCCGTGGGGCCAGAAAAGGTATGACGTGGTGGGCGGTACTGGGATTGAACCAGTGGCCTCTTCCGTGTCAGGGAAGCGCTCTCCCGCTGAGCTAACCGCCCGGGACCTGCGAGGCGGAGACGGGAATCGAACCCGTGTACAGGGCTTTGCAGGCCCTTGCCTAAACCACTCGGCCACTCCGCCATGGAAGCTTTCCCGGCCGCCTCATCGGCGCTCCGCAGAAGGGCCACCATGGAACCCGAGAACCGTTCGGTACTCCCGACGGCGTTCGGCGTCTCCGAGCGGACGACGGGATTCGAACCCGCGACCCTCACCTTGGCAAGGTGATGCTCTACCAACTGAGCCACGTCCGCGTGCCGGCCCTGCGGCCGGCGCCCGCCGGATGGTGCCCGGCGTGCGAACAGAACTGTAGCCGATCCTGGCCACGGAGCAAACTCGGCGCGGCGGATTGGGCCGCCGCACCGTTCCAGTTCGGCCCGGCGCACGGGATTTCAGCCCGGTAGATCTGCCCTGGGGCCGACCAGCCGCCGCCCCGGTGAGCTGCTCACCCTGACCCGGGCGCCCAGGCTGAGTTGGCCGGCCAGCCGCGGCCCCCCGGCCCGGTTACCCCGGCCGACCTGGCAGGCTGGGGGGATGCGAGAAGTGATCATCGATGGCAGCGCCCTCAGCGTCGAAGACGTCGTGGCGGTCGCCCGTGGCGAGGCCACGGCCAGCCTCGGCCCGGACGTCGCGGCCCGGATGGAGCCCAGCCGGGCCGTTGTGACCAGTGCGCTGGCCGGCGGCTCACCCGTCTACGGCGTGAACACCGGGTTCGGTGCGCTGGCCGACACCCCGGTCGGCGAGGCCGACCTGCGGGCCCTGCAGTCGGCGATCATCCGGTCGCACGCCGCGGGCGTGGGGGAGCCGCTGGCCGACGACGTGGTCCGGGCGCTGCTGCTGCTCCGGGCCCGTACGCTGGCGGCCGGCTACTCGGGCGTGCGGCCCGACCTGCCCCAGCGGCTGCTGGACCTGCTGGCCCATGGCCTGCTGCCGGTCATCCCCGGCAAGGGCTCGGTGGGCGCGTCCGGTGACCTGGCCCAGCTCGCGCACCTGGCTCAGCCGCTGATCGGGGAGGGACGGCTCCGTGAGCCGGAGGGGCCGCCGGAGGGCCGCCCGGCCGCGGAGGTGCTGGCCGCCCACGGGCTGGAGCCGCTGACGCTCGCCCCGAAGGAAGGCTTGTCGCTGGTCAACGGGACCGAGCCGATGCAGGCCTTGCTGGCCTTCTCCGTCTATGACGCGGGCATGCTGGTCCAGGCCGCGGACCTGGCCTGCGCGCTGTCCATCGAGGCGCTGCTCGGCACCGACCGGCCCTACGACGAGCGCGTCCAGGCGCTGCGGCCGCATCCCGGCCAGCTCGACAGCGCAGCCAACCTGCGCGCGCTGCTGGCGGGCTCACCGCTGCTGGCCAGCCACCGGCACAGCCGGCACGCGGTCCAGGACGCCTACTGCCTGCGCTGTGCCCCGCAGGTGCACGGCGCCGTCCGGGACGTGCTCACGCACGCGCGGCGGGTGCTGGAGACCGAGCTCGGCGCGGTGGTCGACAACCCGATCATCACCGACGACGGTGAGGTCATGACCACCGGGAACTTCCATGGGGAGCCGCTCGCGTTCGCGGCCGACATGCTGGCCATGGCCTTGTCCGAGCTGGCCAGCATCAGTGAGCGGCGGGTGGACCGGATGCTGGACCCGGCGTTCTCGCGGGGGCTGCCGCCGTTCCTGGCCCCGCACGCGGGGACGAACTCCGGCTTCATGCTGGCCCAGTACACGGCGGCCTCGCTGGTCAGTGAGAACAAGGTGCTCGCGCACCCGGCCAGCGTGGACACCATTCCCACCTCCGGCAAGCAGGAGGACCACGTGTCCATGGGCTGGACGTCCGTGCGCAAGCTCCGCGAAGTGGTGGCCAACGTCCGGGCCTGCCTGGCGGTAGAAGTTCTCTGCGCCGCTCAGGGAATCGATCTGCGGGCTGGCGTCGCCGGGCCCGCCCAGGCCCTCGGGGCCGTGCACGGCGTCATCCGCGGCCAGGTGCCACGGATGGACATCGATCGCGAAGTCGCCGGGCAGATCACCGTGGTCAGTGACTTGCTGCCCCAGCTGGTTCAAACGGCGGCCACCTCGAGTGGCGGCCTTCGGTAGGCGTGGCCGGCCCGGGAGTCCCGTCCCGCGGCCCGGCGGCCCGGTCGTGCGGGGCTCAGGCCTGCCAGAGCAGCCCGTTGAGCTCGGCGTCGATGTCGATGACCGCCGACTCGCGGCCCATCCGGACGATGCGGTAGGTCCGGTCCAGGAAGCTGGCCACCGCCTCCGCCGGGGCTTCGAAGTGGGCCTCACCGAACGGCGACGACAGCTTGATGTTGAGCACGCTCAGCGGGCCCTGGACCTGCCCGTCCGCGCCCAGAACCGGCGACGACGGCCAGATCTGGACGTCACCGTCGCCCTCAGGGGTCATCAGCCCGTCGGCCAGCAGGTCGCGGGCGAAGATCCATTCCACCGGGTCCTCGCTGCTGACATGGAATGCCATCCGGATCGCGTACGGGTCGCTGCCGCTGTAGTGCAGGCTCGCGACGAGAGGGACGACCGCCTGCTCGGCGGCCACCAGCCGGAGGCCGAGCTCAGCGGAGACCGTGGTGCTGCTGTTCATCATCGTCTGGCCAACCCTTACGTCGCCGGGTCCCGTTTCCGGGCTTCACTCACTTGACGTCGCCGGCTCGTCACTATGACGCGATAAC
>DASWVA010000031.1:0-11507 GCA_036401415.1 Streptosporangiaceae bacterium | reverse complement strand
GCGCTCGTGCGAGACTGGGCAGATGACGCAGGGAGATACCGGCCCGGTGTGCGCGGCGGCGCACGGGACGGGCGAGACGCCACCAGCGGACGCCAGCGCGCACCAGGCGCCCGCGCCGGGCGACGGGACGCCGACCCTGGTAGCGGTGTTCGACTCACCGGTGGCCAGCTATCTGCTCCGCTACGGCGCGGATTGCGGGTTCCGGGTCCTGCTGCTGGAGCCGGACGCTGAACGGGCGGGCACGGCCGCGGCCGCGGGCACGGAGGTCATCACCGAGGCGGTCGGCTTCAGCCCGTCGGCCGACGTCGTGGTGACCGATCACCACCGGCCGGAACTGGACGCGGTGGTGCGGGACCTGCTGACGGTCGAGGCGCGCTGGATCGGCGTCATGGGTAACCCGCGCCATCCAGCGCCTTACCGGCCCGGGCTGGTCAGCTTCGGGGTGCCGGAGCGGGAGATCGCGCGGGTGCACCGGCCGGTGGGCCTGAACATCGGTTCCCGGACGCCACCAGAAATTGCCCTGGCCACTTTGGCCGGGCTGATTGCCGACCGTAACGGCCGGCCGGGTGGTTTTACCTTCTGAACGATGAGCTCCGGTGCATTGGATCAGCCACCGGTGACGGCCCCTGCGCGTCACTGGTGGATAATCCGCTGCACGTGCATTAAAAGGCATTCGCATACTGCGGGCCGAATTGCCGAAAGCGGTACCTACAGTAACTGCGGCGTTCAGGGATGGTCAACGGCTTTAGTTCCAGATGGAGCCGGAAATATCCCTTTATGTGGTGTCGTCGTGGACGCGGTGCGCTTCGCAGTGCGCTTTCAGCGCGGCGCTGAGGGCCTCCAGGTTTGCCTCGGCCCGGTCCAGGGCGCGCCCGGAAAAGCGCGCCATAATCCCGTGGAACGTCAGGCTCTGCAGGACCAGCGTGCCGCCGTTGCCATTCTTCAGCGTAAACCGGTGCACACCACAGATCAGGCCGGGCAGGCGGCGTTCCCAGCTCAACTCGGAGTCCGGGGTCAAGGCGGTGACCCGGGGCCGGATGAGAGCCGGGAAACCACCGCCCGGGGCGCGGCGCAGCGTGATCCGCTGGCCGACGGCCAGATCGCCGGCCGCGGCCAGAAACAGCGGGTTCCAGTCCGGGTACCGGCTCAGGCCCGTGAGCACGGCCCACACGGTCGCAGGCGGTGCGTCGATCCAGGTCGCCGCGGACACCGTCGTCATCGCTGCCGAGCCCTCCTGATTTCCCGGCCCGGCTCCTCGCGGGGCGGACGCGCCTACCGCGCCAGCTCACGCTGCCAGCGCCGCTCCCCATCGTGCCAGCCGCCGGACGGGCGCAGGCCCAGTGCCGCGGCGACCGCGGCGGATGCATGGTGGTCCGGGTGGATATGGGCCACGATCGAGGTCACGCCGCGATGGCCGAGCCAGCCGGCCAGGCCGCGGGCCGCCTCAGTGGCCAGTCCCTGGCCCTGCCAGCACGAACCGACCACCCATGCGACCTCGGCCTCCAGCACCGGCCCCCCGGCGGCGTCGCGGTCCCCGGCGACCGTCGTGGCCTGCACGTAACCGGCCAGCTGACCGGTGCGGCGCACCTCGATGACCCAGTTACCCCAGGTCACCTCGGGATCGGGGGAGCCCGCGGCCTGCCGTTGGTAGCGCTCACGCAGCATGTCCGGGCTCAGCGGGGCGCCGCCGGTGAAGACGTACAGGGACGGGTCGGCCAGCACCTGCGCCATCTCGTCCGCGTATTGGGGCCCGACGGGCAGCAGCCGCAGCCGCTCGGTGCCGATCGGCACAGGCGACAGGCTTTGCGCCGGCCCGGCTCCGGTTGCGCCCGGGTCGGGACCCGCCGGATCCGGGTCGGGGATGCGTGCCATCTGATCAGGGACCCAGGCGCTGGCGGAGGACGCCGGCGGCGGTGTCCAGGGCGTCGGCATACTCGTCGGTCGCACTGACCAGCACGGTATCCAGGCCGGCCGTGCCCAGCGCCGGCGCGCCCGCAGCGGCGCCGTCCGGGTCCGTGCCGTTGCGTTCCGGGCCGAATTCGCCGTACACCGCGGTCTGAAGCTCACGCAACGGGGGCATGTCGGCCGGTGGCCGCAGGCTGCGCAAAGCGCCGGCCACCACCTGGGCCGCCCGCTCGGCCGCGTCGGCGAACTGATCCACCGCCTTGACCGCGTCGTCCGGCTCGGGACCGGCGGTGCCGGAGTCTGGGTGCGTGCTGTCCAGCGCGGCGTGCAGGGTGAGCGAGGCATGAGCCAGCCGCCGCCCGATCCCGGTCAGGCCGTAAGCCAGCCGGGCGGTCAGCGGCGGCTGCGGCGGCTCGTCGGCCAGGCGGTCCGCCGAGGCCTCAGCATCGGTACGGGCCCGCCGCGCGGTGCGGGCCGCGGCCTGGATGGCGGCGGTGTCCGGGCGGCCCGGCCGCACGTAGGCGCGCAGTAGCAGCGACGTGAACGCGGCCTGGGTTTCGAATAGCCGGGCCAGCTTCTGCTGGGCCGGCTCAGCTTCCCAGGACGGCCAGGCCAGGTACCCGGCCAGGGCCAGCGCCGCGCCGATCCCGGTGCCGATCAGCCGGGCCACCACGGTCTGCTCGGCGGTCTGGCCGAGCAGGGCCAGCAGGGTGATCACGAAATCGGTCAGGATCACCGCGAACAGCAGGTAGTTCACGGCGAACACGGCGTAGGCCACGGTCATCGTCACGCCGACCGCGGCCACCAGCACCGCGGGCCCGGCGTGCAGCAGCAGCGCGGTGGCGAGCCCCAGCCCGGCGCCGAGCACCGTGCCCGCCGCCCGCTGCACGCCCCGGTAGATCGTGGACGCGTAGTCCGGGCGAAGCACGATCAGGATCGTGAGCACGATCCAGTAGCCGTGCGGCAGGCCGGTAACCTGGGCGACGAGCTCGCCGAACCCGGCCACCACGGCCAGCCGCAGAGCGTGGCGGCCCGCTTCGGTCGAGATCCCGGCCGCGGCGGTCAGGTTGCTCAGCGCCGACCCGGCATCTGAGCGCCAGCCGGCCCACGGCCGGCCGGGCCGCGAAGGGAGATCGGGGGTCGGCCCGACGTCCCGGTCGCCCAGCCGCTGCAGGATGCGGACGGCACCGCGCAGCTCGCCGAGCAGCGCCGCGCCCGCCCACCGCCACGGCACGTCCTCGGGCAGCCTGGTCGCCGCCACCGTCTGCCCGAGCGTCTCGGCGACCTCCCGGTGGCCGCGCCTGGTGTCCAGGGCGCCGGCCACCCCGCCCAGCACGTGGCCGGCCGGTTCCAGCAGCGCGCACTGGGAGCCGTAACGGGCTACCGCGGCCAGGCTGACCCGGATCCGCTCGGCCTGCTCCAGCAGCAGCAGGAACCGGTAGCGTTCCTGCGCCCGCAGCAGCGGGTTGGGGTCGGTGACGGCGGCGAAGTCGAAGACGGGCGGCGGCGCCGTCGCTGCGGAGTCTGGCCGGTCACAGCTGTCCAGCGCGTACCGGGCCAGCGCGCGGTAGGCGGTGGCCAGCGAGGCCCGTTCCTGCCCGCCGCGGATGAACGCCCAGCCCGCGACGACCAGCGCGCCCTGCCACAGGCCGCCCGCCAGCACCAGGCCGGCCCGCAGCGCGGCGTCGCCGGGCGGCAGCGGTATCGCGCTGGCGATGACCAGCTGGATGACCCACTGCAGGCCGACCACGCCGAACCGCTGCCCCAGCGTGGCCAGCAGGCCGGCCAGGTAGGCGAACGCCATCACGGCCGGGAACAGCAGCCAGCCGCCGGACCAGGCGGCGACCCCGCCCACCCAGGTCGACGCGGCCATGCCCAGGGCGGCCAGCGTGATCGCGCTGACCCGGGTGCGCGACGAACCCTGGAACGAGACGATCCCCGCGGGCTGCGCCCCCAGAGCGGCGAACACCCCGTACTCCAGGTGCCCGGTGGCCAGCCCGGCGACCAGCGGGGTGATCATGCCGGCCCCGGCCCGCAGCGCCCGGGGCACGTCGATCGCGGACCAGCGGAACGGGCCGAAGTTCAGCCAGCCGCCGTGACTGAGCTCGGCCGCGAGCATCCGGCGGCTCGACCGGAACCATGCTTGGAGCGCCAGCCGGGGTTCTCGGCTCATAGGCGGTATCTCCCCTGATCGCGGCCGGGCACGCTGACGACCCTAACCTGCGCGCAAATTGGGCTGCGGCCGCCACCAGGCGGGGCGCCGGGCCCGGTGGCGGCGCCCCGCCCGGTCGGATAACATCACCGCATGCATACAACGAGCCTGCCATGGTGGCGCCGCTTCCCGGCGGCGTTACAGCTTGCTCGTTGATCATGACGACCGCCCGCGCTCGGCGGTCGTTTTTTGTTCCCGCCGTGGCCGGGCCCGGACGAAGGTGCCGACGTGGACTCCGAACCGCGAGATGAGCGAACCGACTTCGAGACCGGCGGCGGCGTACGGGTCACCCGTACCGCCGGGCCGTTCGACTCCGCCCGGCTGGCCGAGGTGTCCAGCGCCGTCGACGACCGGCGCGGGGGGGTGCTCAGCTCCGGCATGGAGTATCCCGGCCGGTACAGCCGGTGGCACATCGCCTACGCCGACCCTTGCCTGGAGATCGTGGCCCGCGGCCGGCGCATCGGCGCCCGCGCCCTGAACGACCGGGGCCGGGTGGTGCTGCCGGTGATCGCGGCCGCGCTGTGGCGGGCCGGCACTCCGGTCGGTGAGCCGGGCGGCCGGGACGGCGGGCCGGCTCTGGACGTGGCCGTGGACATCCCCGAGCCTGACCGGGCCTGCACTGAGGAAGAACGCAGCCGCCGGCCGACCGTGTTCACCGCGATCCGCGAGGTCATCGCCGCGTTCAGCTGCGAGGACGAGCATCTTGGCCTGTACGGGGCGTTCGGCTATGACCTGGCTTTCCAGTTCGAGCCGGTGCGGATGCGGCTGGACCGGCCCGCCGACCAGCGGGATCTGGTGCTGCACCTGCCGGACGAGATCTACGTGCTGGACCGCAAACGGGAACAGGCCACCCGGTTCGCGTACGAGTTCGCGGTGGACGGCGCCTCCACCGAAGGGCTGCCACGGCTGACCGAGCGCACCACGCCACCCACCCCGCCCCCGCCGGCCGACCTGCCCGGGCCGCCCCAGCCCGGCTCGTACGCCAAGGTCGTGGCGCAAGCGCGGGAGCGGTTCGCCCGCGGCGACCTGTTCGAGGTGGTACCCGGGCACGTGTTCTACGGCCGGTGCGCGCTGCCGTCCGCGTTCTATGAGCAGTTGCGCCAGCGCAACCCGGCGCCGTATGAGTTCATGTTCAATCTGGGCCAGGGAGAGTACCTGGTCGGTGCGTCACCGGAAATGTACGTGCGGGTCATCGGGGACCGGGTCGAGACCTGCCCGATCTCCGGCACGATCGCCCGCGGGGCGGGCCCGCTGGAGGACGCGGAAAACATCCGCGCGCTGCTCGACTCGGCCAAGGAAGAGTCCGAGCTGACCATGTGCACCGATGTCGACCGCAACGACAAGTCGCGCGTCTGCGTGCCCGGGACGGTCAAGGTCATCGGCCGGCGGCAGATCGAGATGTACAGCCGCCTGATCCACACCGTCGACCACGTGGAAGGCCGGCTGCGGCCCGGGTTCGACGCGCTCGACGCGTTCTTGACCCACATGTGGGCGGTGACCGTGACCGGGGCGCCGAAGAACTGGGCCATGCAGTTCATCGAGGACCACGAGGCCACGCCACGGCGCTGGTACGGCGGCGCGGTCGGCGCGATCGGCTTCGACGGCGGCATGAACACGGGACTGACCCTGCGGACCGCGCACATCCGCGACGGCATCGCCGCGGTGCGAGCCGGGGCGACCCTGCTGTTCGACTCCGACCCGGACGCTGAGGAACGGGAGACGCATATCAAGGCCCGGGCCCTGATGGAGACCCTGGAAGATGCCGAACGTTCCGCGACCGGGCTGGCGGCCACTGCGGCGCCGGCGGTGGCCGGTCCTGAGGACCTTCCCGGGATGGGCCTGCACGTCCTGCTCGTTGATCACCAGGACTCGTTCGTGCACACGCTGGCCGACTACTTTCGCCAGCTGGGGGCCGAGGTGATCACCCTGCGGGCCGGTTTCCCGCCCCGGCTGCTGGATGAGCACGGCCCGGATCTGGTGGTGCTGTCACCCGGGCCGGGGCGCCCAGCCGACTTCGGCTGTGACGGCCTGCTGTCCGAGCTGGATGTTCGCGGGCTGCCGGCGTTCGGCGTGTGCCTGGGCCTGCAGGCCATGGTCGAGCACGCCGGCGGTGAACTGTCCCTGCTGGACCAGCCCGTCCACGGCAAGCCCGGGCGGGTCCAGGTTCAGGGTGGCCAGCTTCTGCAGGGGCTGCCCGCCGAGTTCACCGGCGCCCGCTACCACTCTATCTATGCGTTTCCCGAGCAGGTCAAGGGCGGCTTCACGGTCACCGCGACCACCCCGGACGGGGTGGTCATGGCCATTGAAGACCCCGGCGCGGGCCGCTGGGCCGTCCAGTTCCACCCGGAGTCCATTCTCACCGCCACCGGCCGGGCCGGCCATCAGGTCATCGCCAACGTGCTGCGCCTGTGCCGCGCCCGCAGGGCCAGGCCCGCACCGTAACCGTGGTGGCCGGCGCCGGAGCGCCGGCCACCACAGGCGGAATCAGACGTCGCGGCGCTGGCTGACGTCCACGTCGGGCTCTTCGATCTGCTCCTTGCGGATGTCCTCGCTGACCTGAGCTTCTTCGGTGACGGTCTCGGTGCTGAGCCGGACGCGCTCAACCGGGACGGTCTCCTTGGCCACCACGGGCCGCTCGGCGTTGAGGACGACCTCGTGCTCTTCCTCACTGATGGCCGGGCCGTCGAGTGCGGCGTCCCGGTTGGCCTCGGTGATCGGCTCCCGCTCCAGGCGGACCTCTTCGTGGCTGACCGGAACAGTCTGGGTGACGTTCTCGGTCACCACGTACTTGCGCAGCCGCGCCCGGCCGGCCTCTACCGACTCCTTGCCTACGTGCAGGCGCTCCTCGGACCGGGTCATCGCGTCGTCGGTGACCGGCCCGGAGGTGTCGTGACCCTCGGTGCCCGCCGTGCCCTGGCCGGCGTAGTCAGCATCCCGGTCGGCGTACCCGCCGGTCTGCGTCGTGCCGGTGGCGTAGGTGCTGTCGCCGGTGCCCGTCTGCGCGGACGTGCGGTTGAGATAACCGGCGTAGTGCTGGTAGAGGGCATCGATCTCGGACGCATCCAGGTGGCCGTCGGTGTCGATGTTCGGGGCGTCCTTGATCAGCTGCTTGGTGACCGCGAGCCGCAGCTCACCGTCGCCGGGCTGGGCGCCGTACAGCGGCGCGAAGCTTTCCCGCTTACCGAACAGGCCGGTACTGACGGTGACCCACTCGGGCTCGCCGGTGCCGTCGTTGAGATAGATCTGGCCCACTTTGCCGACCTTGTCACCGTCGGTGTCGACGGCGGTGGAGCCGATCAGGTTGTCCCACTGGTTCGGGCTCGTCACAGTTCCCCCTCGGGCTGAGATGTCTGGTGAAGCGGATGCTTCCCGGACGGCAGCTCGATATGCCGATATATTTCGCAGCGGCTAACTGGGTTGGCCTGCACGGCCGTGGGTAGTGAAGCCGACCTCCCGGGTGGTGGGTGTCGGCGTGGGCCGGCCGCGGCCGATGTCGTTAGAGTGCTGGGCATGAGGAGCGTGGAGCCCGAGATCCGGCTGGTGGCACGGCCGCAGCTCGACTACGACATGATCGCGGAGTACCTGGCCGAGGTTGGCGGGAGCAGCTGGCTGGAGCGGCTGGACCGCGATCAGCTCGACAACGACGCCCAGAACCTGGCTGAGTTCGCGGGCAAGATGTGTTACCGATCCTGGGAACCAGGGCTGAACCCGAACGTCCGGCGGGTACGCGAGGACCAGACGGTCTACCTGCAGAACATTCTGGCTCAGGCCCACGGCTCGGTGCTGGAGCACATCAGCTTCACCTTCGTCCTGCACAACGTGAGCCGGGTGTTCACCCACGAGCTGGTCCGGCACCGGCCGGGTACCGCGGTGTCGCAGGAGTCACTGCGCTTCGTCCGGCTGGCCGACATCCCGTTCTGGTTCCCCGGGTGGGCCCACCAGGACGAAGAGCTGATGAAGCGGGCCGGAGCGCTGCTGGCCGAGATGGAGACCTTCCAGCGCTGGATGGCCGACCACTTCCGGCTGGATGACGACGACGTCAAGATGCACGAGAAGAAGCACAAGACCTCGTTCATGCGCCGGTTCGCGCCCGACGGGGTGGCCACCGGGCTGGTGTGGACGGCCAACGTGCGGACGCTGCGGCACACGATCGAGTCGCGCACCGATCCTGGCGCCGAAGAGGAGATCCGGCTGGTGTTCGGCCGGATCGGTGAGCTGATGCGGGCCGAGGCGCCCGCGCTGTTCGGCGACTACGAAGTACGCCAGGACGGTGCCTGGGTGCCGAACTGGCGCAAGGTCTGAGCAGTCCGGGCCGGCCCGTCCGGCCGGCTCAGATCGCCGGGCCGTCGTAGTGGATGCGCTCCGGGGGCGCGCCGCGATGCTTCAGCTCCCGGACCGTGCGGGCGACCATGGCGTCCGGGCCCGCGATGTAGATGTCGCGGTCCCGCCAGCTGGACAGGCCCACCACGTCCGGTACCGACCCGAAGATCGCATCCGGCGCGGCCTCACCGGACACGACCGGTACGACCTGGAGCCATGGGTAGCCGCGCTCCAGCTGACGCAGGTCGGCCAGGTCGTACAGGCCGGCCTCACGCCGGGCCCCGTGGTAGAGCACGATCTCCCGGCGGCGGCCGGTCGCCGGGCCGTTGATGACCGCTTCGACGATGGCCTTGACTGGGGCCAGGCCGGTCCCGCCGGCCAGGCCGAGCACGTCACGCCCGGACGTGACATCCGCCGTCATCGGGCCGGCCGCCGCGCCCAGCAGCAGGGTGTCCCCGGCGCTGACGTGGTGGACCAGGGTCGCGCTGACCAGGCCGCCCGGGACCGCGCGGACATGGAAGGTGAGCGTGCCGTCCTCGCGCGGGGCGTTGGCCACCGAGTAGGTACGCCACAGCCGCGGCCAGCGGGGGGTCTGAATGCTGACGTGCTGGCCGGGCTGGTAGGGCAGGGGCTGGCCGGGCAGCAGCGTCAGCACGGCCAGGTCGGAGCCGCGCGGCTCGTGTGCGACCACTTCGGCCAGCCACCACGGCGGCGAATGCTCCGCATCGCGCCCGGCCGCCTCGGTCATCACGGTGGCGGCCCGGTCGAACAAATCGTTCCAGGCGACGGCGGTCGCATCGGTCCACTCGGCCGGCGCGTAGCGCTGCCAGGTGGCCGCCAGGGCCTGCCGGAACGCGTTGAAGTGCTCCTTCTGCACCCCGAATTTGCGGTGCGCCCGGCCCAGGCCCTCCAGGTAGCTGGTCAGTTGCCCGGGGTCGCCGGCGCAGGCGACGATGCGCGTCAGCGCCTGATAGAACCTTTTCCTCTGGAAGTTCATCGCGGGCGGGAACATTGCCCGCGCCTGCGGCTCAATCGCGAAGAGGTGACCGTAAAAGTACGTCATCGCCGAATCGGAAACCGGATCGACCGCGGCCAGCAATCGGCTCAGCGGGTCACTCCCGCTGCCCGCCGCCGGGCCGGGGCGGTCGTCCTCGCTGAAGAAACTCTGGGCCAGGTCGGCCGGTGCCGGCCGGGCATCGGCGGTGGAGCCGTCCTCCGGGGCCGCGCCAGCTCGCCATTCCGCATGCCCGGGCCAGCTGGCGCCGCCGTAGAAATATGCCATCGCCGCCCCATTCATATTGATACCGGCAAAGCAGCTTTAAGTGAACTCAGACTATGCGGTATCCGCGGCGCTCAGATGGGTAAATTCCCAGGTGCCACCGGGAATTCCAGCAGGGTCGCAAAGTGAGACGATCCCGCCGATGCCTTAAGGGCATTTGTCCAAAACAATTCTGACGGTAATATCCCATCGGTGGGCCTTTGACCGTTACTTCCCCGCCGCTCAGGTGCGGCCGCCGTGAGCCAGCCTGCCGTGGCGCTCCGCGTGAGCTGGGTTTGCGGCGAACTTCGGCAAGGCGCTGACCGCGGGCCGTGCTGATAGACCATGATGGGCACGGGAACGCTTACGCGACCTGTTGGACATTAACGACCAACACCGCAGGAGGCTGCATGGCCCGGCCGCTCATCGGGATTACCGGTCAGCTCGAGGCCGCTCACTGGGGCGACTGGGTACGTGAGGCCGTGCTGTCCCCGCTGACATATACGCGCGCCGTGGAGCGCGCCGGGGGCACGCCCGTGATCCTTCCGCCGGTCCCGGCCGAGAGCGTGGCCCGGCTGGCCGAGGGGCTCGACGGGCTGGTGCTGACGGGGGGAGCCGACGTCAACCCGGCCCTGTACCAGGACGAACCGCACGAGCAAGCCGACATCCCGGACCGGCGCCGGGACCGGTTCGAGCTGGCCCTGGTCCGGGCCGCGATCGACGCCGACCTGCCCGTACTGGCCATCGGCCGCGGCCTGCACATCCTGAACGTGGCCCGGGGCGGCGCGCTGATCCAGTACCTGCCGGAGACGGTGGGTCACCATGGGCACGCGGCCGGAAAAGCCAAGATGACCCCGCACGATGTGTCACTCAACCCCGGCAGTGTGCTGGGCAAGCTGCTCGGGGAGCGGGCCCGCGTCATGGCCCTGCACCACCAGGCCGTCAAGCAGGCCGGGAGCGGCCTGGTCTGCGTGGCCTGGGCCGACGATCAGGTCATCGAGGCGGTTGAGCTGGAGGGGCACCGGTTCGCCATCGGGGTCCAGTGGCACCCGGAGGAAGACGACGACCTGCGGATCTTCCAGGCGCTCGTGGCCGCAGCCGCCCCGGCACCGGCGGCGCCGCCGGCCAGGCCCGCGCCAAACGGCAGCAAGAAAGTCAGGGGCAGGCCGGCCTCTGCGGCCCGGCGCTGATTCGCGGCCGGCGCGTTCACCGCGGCCACGGACGGCACCCGGAGATCTACAGCGGCGGCTGGTAGCCGCCGATCCAGTGGATCCGCAGCCAGATCATGGCCGTGGCCCAGGCGCCGGACACCTCGAGCACGCCCACCAGGACCAGCAGCGCCCCGCCGATGCGGGTCACCAGCCGGGCGTGGCGGCGGGCCAAGCCGAACACCGTCATGCTGCGCTGGAAGAACACCGACACGATCAGGAACGGCACGCCCAGGCCCAGCCCGTAGATGAAGGCCAGAAACGCCCCGCGGGCTGCGGTCCCGGTGGTGGTGGACAGGGCCAGCACGGTGGCCAGCGTCGGCCCGATGCAAGGCGTCCAGCCCAGGCCGAACATCACGCCCAGCAGTGGTGCCCCGGCCAGGCCGGCCCGTGGCCGTACCGACGGCCGCAACACCCGGCCCGCGAACGAGAACCGGTCCAGCAGCCCGGCGAACAGCAGGCCGAGCGCGATCGTGACCGCGCCGAGGACCCGGGTCACGCCCGCCTGGTGGTGGGCCAGCAAGCTGCCGCCCAGGCTGCCGGAGGCCGCGCCGTAGATCGCGAACAGGGCGGAGAAGCCGAGCACGAACAGCATCGTGCCGGC